>CAZTZB010000004.1:0-52178 GCA_964617505.1 uncultured Peptostreptococcaceae bacterium
CCCCTGTCATGTCCGTCAAGACCGGGTTTTGCAACTAATACTCTAATGGTTCTTTCCATTTCAATCGTCCTCCCGTTTCCTATATTCGAACCGACTGTTGATATTCACCGAAAACTTCTCTCATTACCCCGCAAATTTCTCCCAGCGTAGCATAAGCTTTTACCGCATCCAATATTAAAGGCATTACATTGTCATCACATTCACAAGCTTTCCTTAATAATTCAAGCTTGATCTTAACATCTTCACTATTCCTTTGGGCTTTAAGCTCTTGCAATTTTTTCTTTTGCCCTTCACCTACCGACATGTCAACTCTAAGCAAGCCCTTAGGCGGTTCTTCTTCTATTACGAATTCGTTCATGCCAACCACTATTGCTTTCTTCTTCTCAATGTCTTTTTGACATCTGTAAGCAGCATCCATTATTTCTTGTTGAATATATCCATTATCGATTGCTTTGGGCGCTCCCCCAAGTTCATCGATTTTTTTGATATAGGCATATGCTTGATCTTCGATATCTTTTGTTTTGCTTTCTATGAAATATGATCCCGCAAGCGGGTCAATCGTATTCGTAACACCACTTTCATGAGCCACTATCTGTTGAGTTCTAAGAGCTATCCTTACAGAAGCTTCAGTCGGAAGTGCAAGGGCTTCATCTCTAGAATTTGTATGCAGTGATTGAGTGCCTCCAAGAACCGCAGCCAGTGTTTGAATTGCTACACGCACGATATTGTTGTCAGGCTGTTGAGCTGTAAGTGTAGAACCTGCTGTTTGCGTGTGGAATTTAAGCATCATTGATTTTGGATCCTTAGCATGGAACCTTTCCTTCATTATCCTTGCCCAAAGCCTCCTAGCAGCTCTGAATTTAGAAACCTCCTCAAGCAAATCATTGTGTGCATTAAAGAAAAATGAAAGCCTGGGAGCAAATGTATCCACATCAAGACCCGCTGCTATAGCCGCCTCAACATATGCAATTCCGTCTGCCAATGTAAAACCAACTTCTTGTGCCGCTGTTGATCCAGCTTCTCTTATATGATATCCCGAAATACTTATTGTATTCCATTGGGGAACATTCTCAGAACAATATTCAAATATATTTGTTATAAGCCTCATGGATGGTTCTGTAGGGAATATATATGTACCTCTTGCAATATACTCCTTTAGAATATCGTTTTGAATTGTTCCTCTAAGCTTATCCATCGAAACGCCTTGCTTCTCTGCAACGGCAATATACATGGCAAGCAATACAGCTGCCGGCGCGTTGATGGTCATGGATGTACTAACCTTGTCAAGCGGTATTCCACCAAACAATATTTCCATGTCCTTTAACGAATCTATTGCAACACCTACTTTTCCAACCTCTCCTTCGGAGAGTGAATGGTCGGAGTCGTATCCAATTTGGGTTGGAAGGTCAAAGGCAACCGAAAGACCGCTTCCTCCCTGGGCAAGTAACATCTTGTATCTTTCATTTGACTCTTCTGCTGTTGCAAAACCAGCATACATCCTCATTGTCCACAAACGGCCTCTATACATGGTCGGTTGGACACCTCGGGTATACGGATACTGTCCCGGAAAACCTATCTCTTCCATGAAATCGATATTTTCCATATCCGCCGGCGAATATAGTCTTTCTACTTCATCACCCGAAGCAGATATGAAATTTTCTTTACGCTCAGGACGTTTCTTAATTGCCTTTTGAGTTGATTCTTCAAAAGACTTCGCCCCGTTTTTAATGTCATCAAGCTTATCCCTGTCGAACATGATGTTCCTCCTTTAGATTTTAAGGCTATGTGTTTTTATTCCCGAAAAAACCTATGGGTATCGCCTATAATATATCATAAATACAACAATTTTTTTTATCTTGCTCTAAAAATATACTTGTATACATACTTATTTTGAAAGATTTAATTCAAAATGCCATGTGTATAATTTAACAATTGTATACGATTTGGTAATTGCCTGAAATCCTTGCAGTCACAGTCATTTTACCTCTATACCATTAATGCTTGCACTATCAATTTTATTCTATATGAGTATATAATCTTTTACAAATAGTTACAATCATCATTTTAATTCAAAATTTTGCATAATATATTTCATTTTTCCTTCAAACTGTGCAAAGAAATTCCGCAGTTTGAAATGCTTTGAAATTTCAAATCAAATCGCATCAGCACTGCAAACACAATATATAATTTTCTTCAATACAACAAACCATTCTCAACTTGCTTCGCCGTTTTAATTCCATACTCCTTTTGAAAGCCGTTATTAATATGTAAAAGCATTAAGCATAAGAGTAAAAATCACCATGCCAATTAGAGCAAATGGATATGTGGCTCCATAACCTGCCGCAGGATCATTGCTTTTTGTTGCATCTATCGCAGCGCCAAGCCCCGGTGTAGATGTCATCCCTCCACAAATAGCGCCAGAAAGCATAATCCAATTGATATTAAATACGTATCTCCCTGTTAAATAGCCCACTAGCATGGACCCCGTTCCGACAGCCAAGGCAGCCAATGCCAACGCAATGCCTGATTCTCCAAGTGCAGCATAAACGGCATAACCATTTCTTAGTCCTACAATCGAAAGAAAAAACGCTAGCGACAACTGTCTAAGTACACCTAACACAAGGCTATCCATCCTAAAATTGAAAGGTCCAATTTTACCTATATGTCCCAAAATCAATGCCCCAATCAGAACGCCTCCAGTGGATCCCAATGTGAATACACCGAGCTCACCCAACGGAACCCCAATTTTGCCAAGGCTGTATCCTACGAAACACACCAACGCAAAGGCTGGCAAATCAAATACATTTGACTCAATTTGTCTTTCAGACACATTTTTTTTCATTTTAAACATTTCATCTTTAAATATGCGCTTTTCCTCGTCAATATCTATCTTGAAAACTACAGGTATAAAATTCATTGCAAGAATTACTACTAGAACCCCAAAAGGATAAGCTATAGCATTCCCAACACCCACACCGGACTCGGCCATTTCTATAAGCCTTGCCTTTTGCTTTGTTGATAGCTCCCTTGTATTTTGAGGAGTCAAATTACCAGACGAATCCAATCTATGCAATATGCTTTTTTTATCTTCATCATTCATTCTTGTATAATTTTCAGCTTCTCTCGTAGACTTATCTTCAGCCATCTCAATCGCGGCCGCAAAACCCGGCGAGCTTGTCAAAGCTCCTGTATAAAGTCCCGTCATTTCGTATGTATCGCCTACATCTCCTAAAACCATAACTCCAAATGTAAGCAGCCCGCCAGTAAAAGTAACAATTATTCCAATGGCAATAAATTTCAAGCCGTATTTTTTAATGACTAGTCCCATATCTTTTGAAGCAAGAAGCCCAACAGATGCGACAAACAAAATTAAAAAAAGCTGAAAAAAATCCTTGCTGACCACTCCGGAAGAAATCACACTCTGGCCAAGAGTATAAGCAGCATCGGTTTTTGAAAGACCACGAGCAAATTCATATGCGTATTTCCCAATTATCAATCCGCTAAAAAGCGCTCCCGACACTCCAAATTTGAACTTCCCTAATGTTATACTTCCAAGTAAAAGTCCAAACAATGTCGATGCAAAAATCAAAACAAATGGATTCAATAACCAAGAATGATAATCAAATAGCAAATTAACCACCCCATAATTTCCATCATTTCCAAACTCTTTTATCAAAAAATAAATGGCACAAAATATGTATTTTTATGCCATTTAGACTTTTTTCATTTAGAACAAGCTTTTTCTTCGGTCATCTTTAGGAATTTTTCCTTGTTTATAATAAATCTGCTGTGAAATCCTTCTCCTATTTTTTCTTTTTCGTCAAAAGCCTCTACCTTGAAAACAAGTTTTTTTCTGTCCATATCTATAAGTTCCGCATTAGCAACAACTTTCATTCCCACGGGCGTTGCCGCTAAGTGCTTAATATCCAAGTGGGTACCTACAGTCGCATATCCCTCTGGCAAAAATGGATCTACTGCATTAAGTGATGTGTTCTCTAAAAGGCCTACCATTGCAGGTGTAGCATATACACTTACTCCCCCGCTTCCATAGCTTGCAGCGGTCTGATTCTCGTCTACTATGATTTCCATGCTAGCTTTCATACCTATTTTTAGATTAAAGTCCATAAAAACCTCCTTTTTATTCTTATTAAAAACAACTCCGGCATAAGACTCATGCCGGAGACGGTTTCTAGGATTCTTCACCGGATACTTTTTCTAGTTCTTCTTGTTCTTCCGATTCCGATAGTTTTTCTTCTTGGTTTATATTTTCCATTGCTTCTGGGCTAACTTCTGGATCTTTTATGATTTCAGCGATTTTTTCTTTTTCATTTTCATCGCCGTACAATTCCATAAATTCCTTTCTTCTCTCATCTTCGATTTCTTTGACTGCTTCTTCTGGGTTAGCAATGAATTTATCAAAATCATTTCGGAAAATATACTCAAATTCTTCCGAATTGATTGTCTCTCTTTCAAGAAGCGCATTAGCAATCTGGTGCAACTTATCCACATTTTCCTGGAGCAGCTTCATTGCCTGGTCATAGGATTCATCCATGATTCTACGAATTTCCTTGTCTATCTCATAGGCGACCTCTTCGGAATAATTCTTCATCGTTGTCAAATCCCTGCCAAGGAACACTTCGTCGCCATTTCCGTAGGTCATTGTCCCTAGCTTTTCACTCATTCCGTAATGAGTAACCATTGCCCGGGAAATCTCGGTAGCGCGTTTTAAATCATTCTGCGCTCCGGTGCTTATGTCATGCAGAATCAAAGATTCTGCCACACGACCACCCAAAAGTATAATCAATCTCTTTTCCATTTCAGACTTAGTGGCATAGTACTTATCTTCCTTGGGCAATTGCATTGTAAAACCGCCAGCTCTACCCCTTGGAATTATTGTAACCTGATGAACTGTATCAGTGTCAGGAAGCAATCTGGCCAAAACTGCATGCCCACCCTCGTGGTATGCTGTAAGTCTTTTTTCCTTGTCGCTTATTACCCTGCTTCTTTTTTCCGGTCCAGCTATAACCTTCGTGATGGCTTCCTCTATAGTAATCATTTTAATGGTCTTTCCGTCTACTCTTGCAGATAGCAAGGCCGCCTCGTTTAAAAGGTTTTCCAGATCAGCAGGCGTAAATCCCGGTGTTCTCCTTGCAAGCACTTTAAGATTTACATCCTCATCGAGAGGCTTGTTCTTAGAGTGAATCTTGAGTATGGCCTCGCGGCCCTTGATATCTGGTATTCCTACGCTTACCTGTCTGTCAAATCTTCCAGGCCTAAGCAAGGCCGTGTCAAGTATGTCCGGTCTGTTCGTGGCTGCAATGATTATGGTTCCATCGTGGTCTCCGAATCCGTCCATCTCTACGAGGAGTTGATTTAGGGTTTGTTCCCTTTCATCATGTCCCCCACCCAAACCGGCGCCTCTTTTTCTTCCGACTGCATCTATTTCATCTATGAAAACAATGCATGGAGAACTCTTCTTGGCCTGCTCGAAAAGGTCTCTTACTCTCGAAGCTCCCACTCCTACAAACATTTCAACAAAATCCGAACCACTGATGCTAAAAAACGGCACTCCCGCTTCTCCTGCAACAGCTCTCGTCAGGTAAGTTTTTCCCGTTCCCGGAGGACCCACCATAAGTACGCCCCTTGGAATACGCGCACCCAATTCAATATATTTTTTCGGATTCTTCAGGAAGTCAACTATTTCCTTAAGTTCTTCCTTTTCCTCATCAAGACCGGCTACATCGGCGAAACTAATTTGTTTCCTGTCATCTTCCTTGTGAAGTTTGGCTTTGCTTTTCCCGAAGGACATAACCTTTCCGCCGCCGCCTTGAGACTGGTTCATGAATACAAACCAGAACACTACGAAAATCAGAACCATGAATATCGATGGAAGAATATCTATAAACCATGGTGTCTGAACGGGAGGTTCTCCTGTCAACTTGATCTGTCCGGTTTCCAATCCCGGAAGAATGTATCTTGCAACGAACGAATCCGTAGCAATCACTTTGGGAATATAGGCGGCGAATGTTGAACCATCGCTCTTAAGAACGCCTATGATTTGGTTTTCATTGAAATTTATTTCCTGGACATTGTCGTTTGTAAGTTCACTTATCAAGCCAGACATATCCAAGGTTTTTTGCTCCTGCGGCGCTCTTCCGTAAAACTGTACAATCATAATTATTATGATGAACACTAGTATATAGAAGCTTGCACCTTTAAAATACTTTCTCAAAAATATACCCCCTTCAACTGCATTAAAACTTGCGTCTTTTCATTCTAACACATTTCATTTTTCATAACAAGCTTGCAGAATCGTTATTTTAAGCATGTTTTTAGTGCCTGCATCAGTCTTGTAAAGTTCACTCATTCGATGTCCTGCAACCCAAATGATTTCATTTTCGTCGCAAATAAGCAACACCCCATCACGCTTTACTTTTTCAACTTTTTCGTCAATCAGAAAATCCTTTAGTTTTTTTGTTCCCTTCATCCCCAGGGGAGAAAACCGATCTCCAATCCTCCTGTTTCTTACACTGAGTGATGCACTTTCAACCTTGCCTGCATCAATGAAAACAGTCCAAGCGTCTGTTCGCAGTTTAAACTCTTTCGAAAAAGGTATCAATTCCATTTCAATCAGATTTCCTGTTTCTTCAATGCAAAGTTTTTCCCCTATCTTGAGTGCATATTCAAATTCCGCCGTTACTTGCCTTCTCTCCTTTACAGAAACAGAAATTAGCTTTCCTTGTATAGTAACATCAATTGATCCAGGAAATTCAATTGTCTTTTTTATCGAAGCCATTTCGATTGCATTTATCGCCGATAACACGCGTTCACCTGTTATGTTTATCATATTACCCTTAACAATTTTAATGGCTCGCCTCAATATTCTAGTTTTTACGGCAATGTGCTCTCGATTGAAATCTTCCCTCGCAATTGAAACCCTTCCACATTCGGAAACTTCAGCCATTTCATCAAATGCCTTTGCCGCAACTTTTTCGATAAAGTCACTGTCATTTCTTATCATATCCCCCATACGGTAAAGCGAATCTATTATTTTATTGTTGAAATTGGCCTCAATGTAGGGTAAAAGCTCAAGCCTTATTTTATTCCTTGTGTATACCGGTTCAAGGTTGGTAAGGTCTGTGCGCGGATTCAATTCATTTTCCGCACAATAATGCTCTATCTCTAAGCGTTTAAAAATCAATATGGGCCGAATAAACAGTTTATCCCGTTTATGCTCTATTCCTGCAAGACCCTTAAGACCTGTACCCCTCATGATGCGCATCAATATAGTTTCCGCCTGATCGTTCTGGTTTTGACCAAGAGCTATGCATCTGCTATTGTTATCTTTTGCTACCGACCTAAAAAGGTCATACCTTATTCTTCTCCCGGCTTCTTCGATGGACATTTTCCATTTTACAGCCATACCGGATACATCCCTTTCAACGGAAACGTATTCCAGCCCGTTTTGTCTGCAAAACTCAGAAACGAATAATGCGTCTCTTGCAGAATCTTCTCCTCTTAGCATATGGTTAATATGCACAGGTATCAGTATTAAGTCCCATTCTTCCCTGAGTCTTAAGAAGAGCGAAAGCATACAAATGGAATCCGGTCCTCCTGAAATGCCCAGAACAACCGTATCCCCTTTTTTTAGCAATTCTTTTTCAACTATGTTTTTCTTAAATCTTTCAAACATTGCCATTTTCTATTCTCCTGAAATATCCAGCTTCCCAATCAAAATGCTTGGCGATCCAAAATGTCCCGATCCAGGCATTATAAATTTAAGATCGCTGCATATAGTTTCTATATCCATAAGCATCTCAAAAAAATTGCCGGCAATCGTTATTTGATGAACAGCATCAGTTTTTTTGCCTTCGCAAACGACAAACCCCGTCGCGGAAAGTGAAAAATCTCCCGAAACAGCATTCAGACCCGCATGGAGTCCCTGAACATCAGTAATATACAAACCTTCTACCATTTCATCAATGACTTCATCCAAAGAAACGGATCCCGGACTTATGAAAAAATTAGTGGGTGCTATGGAAACAGGAGATTTGTATGAAGCCTTGTAAGCGTTGCCGGTTGACAAAACGCCTTCCTTGCCTCCTGTTTTTTTATTATGCAAAAAGGTTTTAAGTACCCCGTATTCTACCACATTCTTCCTTAATGTGCATGTACCTTCGTCGTCAAATTTTCTCGAACCTGCTTTATTGCATAGAAACGGATCGTCTATTATCGCGAGATTTTTGACACCTATGGACTCTCCAATTTTTCCTTTTAAAAGCGAAAGGTTCCTCTGGACATTTTCACCTGAAAAAACCGAGGAAAAAGCCTGAAGCAAACTAGCTGAAACCTCGTTTGACAAAAGCGTTTTCATTGACTTTGAAGCAATACTTTTGGCCCCGAGCTGCTCTATTGCCTTTCCCGCAGCCTCTTCGGCCAAAGACAAGGCATCAAAGTCATTGAATCTATTAGAAACCATATATGCGCTACCCGTTTTTACTGTCTCGCCTTCTCGCGCAACAGTTGAGATATATGCGAATGCAATATTTTTTTCCTCATATAGATCTAAGCCCTTGGAGTTCTTTATCATCCGACCGTCTAAGCTTTCTCCAAACATGCAATAGTCAACTGCCTCTATCCTCTTGTCTACCAAAAATGCATTCTTCTCCATTTCCAGCGCAAGATCTATTTTCTCTTTTTCCGAAACCTCTTCAAGGTCCGGATTCTTAAGCTCCAATGATTTGCAATTCTTATTGTCAAAATGTATTTCCTCTTTTTCCGATGCTTCCATTATTTCAGCGTTTTCCATCAAAGCAGCAACTAATTCCTCCGCGTTCAATTCATTCAATTTTTCAGTATAAATATAGCCCATTGATTTTTTGTAAATACCTCTTACCGAAAGGCCACTATTTTCTTCAATGCTTAAATGTTCAACTTTCCCATCCGATACCCTAACATTAAAGGATTTGGAATCTCCAAAATACACCTCGATATCTTTAATATTTTTATCCTTAGCCAATTCAAAGAGGGCTTCCGTCTTTATTTTTTTCATATAGCTACCGCTCCTTCCTGCCGCCAACGGTTATTGATTCGACACGCAAGGCCGGTTGCCCTACATTAACAGGAATGCTTCCGCTTATTGATCCGCACATTCCCTGGTCAAATGCCAAATTATCAGCCACCATATCTATTTTAGTAAGTATTGAAAGCCCATTTCCAATAAGTGTTGCGCCTCTTACCGGCTTTCCTATTCTCCCGTTTTCGATCAAGTAGCCCTCCATAACCGCAAAATTGAATTCTCCGCTTGCAGGATTCACAGATCCTCCGCCCATCTTTTTAGCATACAACCCATTATGTGTGTTTTCAATCAGATCTTCAAAACTGCTTTTGCCCGGAGCTATATAGGTATTGGTCATTCTAGATGTCGGCGTATATTTATATGACTGGCGCCGCCCTGAGCCGGTTGGAGCCATCCCCATTTTCTTTCCGTTGAGTCTATCTATCATGTATCCCTTCAGAACTCCATTTTCTATCAAAACGTTCTTTCTAGTTTCTATTCCCTCATCGTCAAGTCTTGCTGAACCCCATTGCCCCGGAATACTTCCGTCATCAATTGCAGTCAATACATCCGATGCAATTTTTTCTCCGATTTTACCTGCGAAAACAGATGTCCCCTTGGCAACAGATGTGGCTTCAAGTCCATGTCCACATGCTTCGTGAAAAATAACCCCTCCGAATCCATTGTCTATTACAACGGGCATTTTTCCGCTTGGAGCAAAATCGGCATGAAGCATTTTAATAGCCGTTTCCGAAGCCGATACCGCATAGGCATTAAGATCAATCGTATCGTAGAATTCAAATCCCATTGAGGCCCCCGGTGCTGCGTGACCCGTTTGCATTTCACCGCCATATTCCGCTACCGTCTGTATTGATGTCCTTGTCCTCACCCTTTCGTCCTCTGCCCATAGACCTTCAGAGTTAGCAACGAGAATCTTTTGAACGATATCCATATAATTGATTCTAACCTGTGTTATTTCGTTCGAAAAACCATTTGCCGCTTCATGTGCACTTTTTAGGATGCGTACTTTTTCTATTTTTCCTATGTCTCCGGGATATTTTAATATCTCCAAGAGATGGCTTCCATCGTATTTTCTAAAATCAAGCAAAACGCCTCTTCCTTTTCCCAAAAGTGCGAAAGACGCTTTCCTCGCTACGGTCTTCAAATTTTCTAGAGATGTGTCGTTAGTATATGCATAAACGCTTTCGGTTCCTCTAATTATTCTTATCCCTACTCCATAATCCTGACCCGAAACAGTCTTCTCCACAAGACCTCCAACCAATCCTATGGTTTGATTATTTGTCTGTTCTGCAAATATCTCAGAAAAATCAGCTCCATTCGATAGAGCCGCATCCAATGTTTCCGCAATCACTCTTTTATCCAGCATTTTTTCCTCCTTGGCTAAAATATCAAAAAGCATGAATAGAACCATGCTCCAAATGGGGAATAATCCGATACTTGTTTTTTTCGCGCATTCATCTTTGCCTCATCATTAAATAACCTTCAAGGTTATCGCAATCGCTTATTAATATATCATTGCAAACAAAATAATTCAAAACCTCTTTAAGTATAAGGCTTCCCGCATATATTATATCGGCTCTTTCACTGTCAAGTCCTATTATCGATTTTCGGCTTTCCAAAGGAAGTCTCCCTAACTCACCTACTATGCCGCAGATTTCCTCTTTGCCAATTCTTGTCAAATGAATTTTTTCCCGATCGTATTTTTCCATTTTCAATTTTATAGCCCCTAGTGTCGTTATGGTTCCGCCAATTCCTATTAATGCAACTTTTTCGAAATCATTTATATCCAAAAGATTGTTTTTTATAATATCTCTTATATGCCTTTCCAAATTAATCGAATCCTCTATATCTACAGGATCGGACTTTATGAACTGCTCAGTCATTCGAACTGCACCCATATCAAGGCTCTTCTTGTAGTAAATTCGATCCCTGCTTCCGAGGGCAAATTCGGTACTCCCTCCGCCTATGTCAACCATCATGAATACACCTTGCACTTCAAAGCTTGAAACAACACCAAAATAACCCATTTCAGCCTCGTCATCTCCAGATAAAATCTCAACATCTATTGGAAACTCAGATTCTATTCTTTCTACAATTTCCTTCCTGTTTTTCGCGTCTCTAACCGCGCTCGTAGCCAAGGCCTTTATCCTTACATCGTTTTCAATTGCGGCTATCTCTACAAATTCCTTAAGTACATTCATGCATCTTTCAATCGCCGCTTCTCCTATCACTCCCACTTGGTCGACCATTTCTCCCAATCTAACCATTCGAACGTATTTTTTCCCATTCGTTATTTTTCCGTTTTCCATCTCCGCGACAAGAAGTCTTATGGAATTTGTTCCAATATCTATTACTGCACGCTTCATGTTTTCACTCCGTCCTAATTCACATCGTTGTTACTATCGCCTTCATCCTTAAAACGGTATACTATGTCATTTTCCCTTACCAAATCCAACTCTTCTCTCGCTACATTCTCTATATAACTTTCCGTCTCGGCATCTTTAATTTCTTTTTCAATCTTTGCAAGCTCCTGCTCCTTTAGAGAAAGCTCATCCAATATTTTAGCCTCTTCCTGTTTCAAGTTATTTAGCATGCTTTGCTGTTTTAATATGACCATCGTAGAATATGAAGCAAGTACAAGCATTATTGCTATTGCAATAAAATTCCTTTTGATGAAATTTCCTTTCTTTTTCCGCTTTTTAGCAACAGCCATGCAAAACACCTCTCTTCTATTCAAATATTTCCTCAAACAAATCGGCCGCTTCTTCCTTTTTCACATGTTCCCTTACATCTTTAATCCTAAATCTCATTACTCTGCTTCCCGTTTCGATGGAAAGAATATCTCCAATAGCCACTTCCGCCCCCGGTTTTACAGCTTTCTCATTGATTTTTATGCGGCCCTTCTCGCATGACTCTTTAGCTATGGTTCTTCTTTTTATAATCCTCGATACCTTTAAAAATTTATCTACTCTCAAAATTTATACCTCCTAAATAAAAAAGCAGCCATAGGCTGCTTTTAAAATGACTAAGATCTACCGATCAATGCTCTAGGCATTAAATAGAAGATCTCATCATTCTATCATTTGCGACTCTGACAACAACCTCAAAGCGGCCACAGGCAGCTTGTTTCTATTTGTTGACCAAATCTTTAAGAGCTTTACCAGCTTTAAATACAGGAGCCTTTGATGCCGGTATTTCTATTACTTGTTCCGGATTTCTAGGATTTCTTCCCTGTCTTGCCTTTCTTTCTTTTACATCAAATGTACCAAATCCTACAAGTTGCACTTTTTCTCCTGCAAGCAATGATTCTTGTATACTACTGACAAAAGAGTTCAAAGCCACCTCGGTATCTTTCTTAGTAAGCCCGGCTTTTTCAGCCATGCTAGCAATTAATTCAGCTTTATTCATAAATTTACTCCTCCTATAATATATTAATAATAATCATTCGTATATTTCATATTCTATGCAAAAGGGCTATTTCCTTTTTTTATTGCTTATTTTTTTTGAAAATCAGTCTTTTTTTATTAATTTAGCCTCTTCCCACAACAAATCCATATCCTCAAGGGTCATTTCCTGCAAACTCAAACCTTTTTTCATTGCTGTTGTTTCAATATAGCTGAATCTTTCGATAAATTTATCCACTGTAGAATTTAATGCTTCCTCGGGATCTATTTTCATGAATCTTGCTACATTAACCACGGAGAAAATCAGATCTCCGATTTCTTCTTTTGCCCTTTTCCTCGATATCACAGGCTTTTGGAAAACCTCGAGAAGTTCATCGGTTTCTTCTCTTACTTTATCAAATGCAGGACCGGCATCCGCCCAATCAAAACCCACCTTAGCAGCTTTCTTTTGAATTTTAACGCTCTTCATTAGTGCAGGCAAAGATTCAGGGACTCTTTTCATTGATTCAAAATGCATCGTTTCCGATTTCTCTTCTCTTTTTATTTCTTCCCACTTGTCTTTGACTTTTTCTGCCGTTCTTATATCCTCTTCACCAAACACATGCGGATGTCTCCTGACAAGCTTTTTGCATATTCCTCCAATAACATCTCCTATATCGAAAATACCGTTTTCTTCAGCCATCCTGCTATGAAAAACAACCTGTAAGAGAACATCTCCAAGCTCTTCGGTCATTAGCCCATAGTCATTCTTGTCAATGGCGTCCACCACTTCGTACGCCTCTTCAATCATACAGTTTCTTATGCTTTCATGGGTCTGTCTGCGGTCCCATGGACACCCGTCCTCGCTTCTAAGGCGAGCCATGATATCGATAAGATCTACGAAGCTTGGTTTCTCCTTTTGGCTACTTTCAAGAGCTGGGACATATAGACTTGTGAGATGGTCCAAGAAGTCGAGACGGTCTATCTCATACACCGGAATTTCTTCTATCCGCTCCATTCCCTTTATGCCGGCAGCTCTCACCGCCATCAGCATATGTTCATCACCAAAAAGTTCCGAAAGCGCCAGTTTGACTTCTGACGCCGTATATCGATCATATACCTGCGTAATCAATGTGTCCATTTTTGTATCGAACAATTGCTCCCGTATTTGAAGTCCGTCGACTATTCTAATTCCCATTACCGGATCTTTCCTGACCGCGGCAAGTACCGCATCTACAAAGCTGGCTGCTGGAATAAATTCCAAATCCAATAAACCTTCTTTTGATTTTTCAATCAAAAGCTGCACGGTATTTTCAGCCACAAAAGGGCTTCCCGGTACCGCATAAACGATGTCGCCGTTTTTAGACTCCAAAATCAGGTCTTTGACTATATTCTCATATACCTCTTCAAATGTATCGTAGTTATCGTAGTAGGAATCAAATGTATTGAAGATAACTCCTTTCGCTCTTAGCCATTCTACCGTAGGGTGCTTTTCAGTTCTAAAAAAAAGTTTCTCTTTTTGTGTTCCCTTAATTTTTTCGTAGACATTAAATGATAGGTAATCCACACTTCCCGGTCCGAGCCCCACAATTATTATCTTATTTTCCATGTTCACCACTTCCCTATTTTCATTTTATTTAAAACTCTATATATATTTTTACCCTTGGGAATCAATTCAAAGTCCTCCGAAGTTAGTGCTCCGGTATTTATAAGCATCCATCCATAAACAAAAGCTCCTGCTAATATAGAAATCACCGTTGCCACGTTGCTTCCGACAACTGGTCCCATCACTCTATATCCAACATAAACTACAGCTCCCATAAAACCCGCAGAAATCAATGGTTTGATTGAAATCCCGAATATCGGGAGATCCATCTTAAGTTTCCTCTTGATGTATATAACATTCAATGAAGCCGCCAGAGCATAGCCACACACAGTTCCTATGGCAGCACCTCTTACATTAAGCGAAGGCACTCCTACAAGCACATACGTCAAAACAATTTTCAGGAGGGCTCCTGCCACCAAGTTCCATACAGGTACAATCGGCTTTCCTAATCCCTGAAGAATTCCCGTAAGCGTCTGAAACAACGAAAGAAATACTATTCCGAATCCAAGCACCGATAAAATAGTGCTTGCGCTCATTGCACTTTCAATTTTTAGTGGGTAGAGAAGGCGCATGATTGGACCGGCAAGAACCACCAATCCGAACGCCGCCGGCAAAGCGATAATCATTGTTACCCTTGCTCCCGATTTTACAGTTTCTCCCAATGAGGAATAGTCTTTTTGAGCAATCATATGGGCAACTGCCGGAACAAGACTTATCTGAATTGCTGCGGTAACTATTTGCGGAAGATTCATGAGCGGAGTAGCCATTCCAGTAAGTTGACCATATAAACCATTTGCCGAAGCCTCGCTGTATCCTATTTGTTGAAGCCTCCTCAGCACAATTCCAACATCAATGGAATTCATTACCGGCAAAACAGAAGCCCCTATCGTAATAGGCACCGCTATCATCAAAAGCGATTTGGTAATTTGGGAAAACTTTTCAACCTTCTCCGGTCTTTTGAATTTCTTATTTTTCCTGTGCTTTGCATAGATAGCCATCATTACGAATGCGCTTATAAAGGCACCCGCTCCGGCTCCAAAGGTAGCCCCCGCCGCAGAAATTTCAAGGCCTCTTCCAAGAAGCGCATAAGCAAGGCTAAGTCCAACAATTACTCTTATCAATTGCTCAATAATCTGCGAAATGGCTGTAGGCCTCATGTCTCTTAGACCCTGAAAATATCCTCTAAACGAGGACATTATCGGTACAAACAACAAAGCCGGTGCTATTGCCATTGTAGAATAATAGGCTTTCGGATTTCTAATCATTATATCCGAATAGTACCTAGCTCCAAAAAAAAGTGCCAAAGACGTAATTAGACCAATACCCGCAAGTATAAAAAAAGAGACCTTGAAAACACGAGCAGCCCCATAGCTATCACCTTTTGCCGTTTTTTCAGAAACCATTTTGGCTATTGCAGTAGGAAAACCCGCCGTTGATGCAACAACGAGAATAAGATATATGGGGTAGGCGCTTTGATAATATCCCATACCCTCAGCACCTATTATGTTTCCTAGAGGTATTCTGAAGAAGGCTCCTATTATTTTAATTATAATTCCGGCGATTCCAAGAATCGCAGCCCCTTTCAGGAACGAATTGTTTTTTTTATATTCAGTCATGATTCCTCCAAACTTTTTATGGGCACATCTTTAACAAGTACATTATACATAAAAATCCACAAACCAATCAATATAAAAAAAGGCCCTAAAACGGGCCTTTGCGTTTCTACTTGATATTATCCTCATACCTTACAATTTCCGCTGTATCCATCAATGCATTTATTTTTTCAACAATCTTGGCTTCCATAAGATTGTTCCGAATGGATTCCTTCTCCATTTCAAGCTGTTCTTCGGTCATTTCATTTTTTAAATCGGAAATGGTTTTCCTATCTTCAACTCTAATGATATGATAACCGTAATCAGTTTTTATAGGTTCTCCGATGACTCCAATCGGCTGTGAAAATGATGCCTCTTCAAACGCCGGAACCATGGTTCCTCTTGCAAAATAGCCAAGGTCACCTCCGTTGACAGCCGAATTCGTGTCTATTGAGTATTCCTTCGCAAGCTCTTCAAAATCAGCCCCTTCATTGAGTTTTCCTTGCACTTCGGCGAGAGCTTCCTCTGTTTCAACGAGTATATGGCGTGCTCTGACATTGACTACATATCCATCGTAGATTTCCTCAAGACTCGTTTCATCAAATCCGAGATCCTCGAGTGTCTGCGCCTTATATATTTTCAGGTATTCTTCCATTTCAAGTTGTTTCCTTATGAAGGCCTCTCCAATTTCATTGTCATCATAAAATGCCTTCATTTCTTCGCTGCTTTTCAGATCTTCCTCAAATGCCTTGTATGTTTCGTCGATTGCCTCGGTATCCAATTCCGTATTCTGTTCAACCATGTATTGGCGAATCAGTTCTTCTGTAATCATCTTCTCCATTATTTGCTCTTTGGCAATCTGCATTATCGTTTTACCCTGGATTTCCTGGGACCAAATCTGTTCTCCATAAAGCTGGGTGTAGTTCTCTTCGAAAACAACAAAATTCTTGTTGAATTCATCAAAAGAAATCTGTTCTCCATTTACTTCAGCTATCAGACCCTGCGAAGCCGTATCAGTTTCCTGCTTTTGGCAACCCGCAAAGGAAGCGACGATTAACGCAATTATTATGGCAAGTGCTATGGCCATTTTCTTTTTGTTCATATTAGATATCCATCCCTTTCTGTTTTTAATATTTATAACTAATATTATAGCTTAATAAATGAATCTTTGAAACTGTTTATTTCTTCCATAAATAAAATGGCTTCCTTGAGTTTTTTTTCAGGGCTTAGCTTTATACCCTTGAATCTGTATAGCAAACTCGGCTGCTCTCCCGCATGCAAATGCACTCTCGAACTGTATCTTCCAAGTATCTCTACAGCTATTTCAGGTCCGAAACTATTTTCCTTTTGCATCTCGAACCGGTAAAAAACATCATTCTCCTTAATTTCGACTACGCCCATTTTACCCGCTAAAGCTTTTATATATGAAATATCCAAAAGATTGTATACTTCCTGAGGCGGCGTACCAAACCTGTCTTCAATCTCCGCCTGTATTTCTTGGTAATCGTTTTTATTCTCAATTGATGAAATCCGTTTATATGCCTCGAGTTTTAGAAGCTCATTTGATATATACTCATTGGATATATACGCTCCTATTTCTATTTCAATTGTAGTTTCAAGAGATTTTGTTTTTTTAACGCCCCTTATTCTCGCTACTGCCTCTTCCATCATCTTAACATACAAGTCATATCCGATGGCTTCCATCTGTCCATGTTGCTGGGACCCAAGCAAATTTCCGGTTCCTCTTATCTCCAAATCGCGCATTGCTATCTTGAACCCCGAACCAAGTTCGGTAAATTCCCTTATGGCTTTTAGCCTTTCCTCAGCCACAGAGCTAACAATTTTATTCTTCTGATACATAAGATATGCTCTTGCAACCCTGTTGCTCCTGCCCACGCGGCCTCTAAGCTGATATAATTGAGAAAGCCCCATGTGGTCCGAGTTGTCTATGAGTATTGTGTTTACATTTGGTATGTCTAGTCCCGTTTCTATTATTGTTGTGCAAACAAGCACATCTATATCCTTATTCAAAAAATCTATCATTATGTCTTCAAGCTTGCGCTCATTCATTTGCCCATGTGCATAGGCCACCTTGGCATACGGCACAAGATCAACAATCTTCCTTGCCACCTTACCGATATCGTTTATCCTGTTGTGCACAAAATAAACCTGACCCCCTCGGGAAATTTCCTTAATAACAGCTTCCCTTATTATGCCGTCATCCCTTTCAATCACGAATGTCTCAACAGGATGTCTTTCATCGGGCGGATCTTCTATTACACTTATGTCTCTTATCCCTACAAGTGACATATGAAGAGTCCTCGGTATTGGTGTAGCAGAAAGAGACAAAACATCTATTGCGCTTTTGAGCTTTTTCAATTTTTCCTTATGTTTAACCCCAAAACGCTGCTCCTCGTCAATGATGAGCAAACCCAAGTCCTTGAAGCTAATATCACTAGACAACAACCTGTGGGTCCCTATTATCAAATCGACGCTTCCTCTTCTGAGTTCGTCTACTATCTTGTCCTGCCTGCTCTTGCTTCTGAAACGACTAAGCATTTCCACAGAAATCGGAAAAGGGCTCATCCTTTTCTGTGCAGTATTGTAATGTTGCTGCGCCAATATGGTTGTCGGAACCATAATCGCCACCTGTTTGCCATCATTTATGGCTTTAAACGCCGCCCTCAGGGCAACCTCAGTCTTTCCAAAGCCTACATCGCCACACAAGAGTCTGTCCATGGGCTTTGGCTTTTCCATGTCCTTCTTTATTTCTTCTATAACCTTTATCTGGTCAGGAGTCTCGTCATATTCAAAGAGGTCCTCAAATTCGCTTTGCCAATTCGTGTCCGGCATGAATGCATATCCACTTGCCGTCTCTCTTTTTGCATATAGTTCAAGAAGCCCATCAGTAAGGTCTTCGATTGATTTTTGCACTTTCTGTTTAGTTTTTTGCCATTCCACTCCGCCAAGGGAGTTCAATATTGGATTGGAATTGTTTGCTCCTAGATACTTCTGGATAATATCCATCTGATTTACTGGAACATAAAGAAAATCGCCTTTTTTATATGCAAGCTGCAGATAGTCCTTTTTTATTTTATCGACCTCTAGCTGCTTAATTCCTATGAATTGCCCTATACCATGGTTTTCATGAACCACATAGTCTCCAGGCTTCAAATCCGTGAAGCTCCCTATCGCTCTTTTCTTTGATTTTGACAGGTTTTTTTTATGCCTCTTTTCAACCCCGAAAACATCCATTTCGGAAAGCACATTCAGTCTTCCATTGTCGTAAACAAACCCCTTTGAAAGTTGTCTTTTTGAAATCGCAATTGTCGATGGTATTAAAGACTTAATCCCATCGACATATTCACAAACTTCCAAACCCCTATTGAACAACTCCGAACGAAGCCTTGATGCTTTTTCATTTCCTCCGGCAAAAATAACCGTCCCGTATCCCTTCGTTTTTAACTCTCTCAGGTCGCCGGTCAAGTCATCAATTCTTCCTTTAAACCCTATTTGAGGCTTAACTGAAAATTCAATGCTTCTCGAAATATTTTCAGTACTATCTATTGCTTTGTCCAAATAAATACATTTTCCAGGAAAAATCTCCGGCTTATATTCTCCCACCAATGAATGTTGCCCTGTTAGTATTTTGTTTTTCTCTAAATGAATTTTAAATCGTTCCAGAAAATCGTCATGGATAGCTTTTGCCCTTTGCCGTATTCTCTTTTCATCCATTAATGCAAAGACAGCGTCACTTTCAAAATATGTCAAAAAATCATCATGCTGCATATAGCAACTCAGATTGAAGATATCCCCGGTAACTATTCCGTTTTTAAGGCCACCTAGTATTTCATCGTACTTTCTGCGAGACTCATAGCCAATATTTTCCCCTAGGGTCTCCATTTCTCTTTCTATTTTTTCAATTACACGCAGTATGGATTCATCATCCTCTACAAATTCCCTCGCCGGAAAAATGACAGCATCCTTCCTTTTTTCTGTTGAAATCTGGGAAGATATATCAAAAACCCTTATTGAATCAATCTCATCATCAAAGAACTCTATACGAAACGGCTTCTCGCTTTGAGGCGAAAACACATCCAGTATACCTCCTCGCCTACTAAACTGGCCCTTGATTCTTATCTGGTCAACCGATTCATATCCAGCCCTCACCAATAACTCAATCAAACTCTCTATAGGGTATCTTTCTCCCCATTTGACAGTCACTATGCAGTCCCGATAATCATCCGGTTTTCTAAATGGAATAAGCATATTGTCAACGGCAGTTGTAACAATAATGGGCTTGCCATTAAGCACATGTCCAAGCACCATGGCTCTTTCGGATTCCGTTTCCCGGCTGTGCGCATACGCATCATAAAAGTTTATCTCTCTTCCGGGCAAAAAAAACACCGGCTTCTCGGTGAAAGTTTCGATATCTTTCGCCATTCTTTTAGCCTGTGCTTCGCTTTCGGTTATTACAAGAATCTGTCGATTTCCACAATCGGACAATAGAAGAGCTGCAAAGGAATCCGTTATGCCAGAAAATGCAATCTTCTTAATGTCTGATTTAAGCCATTCATTTATTTTATTTATTTGATTATACCTATCGACTTTCGGTATCATCTTCTCCTCCAGGTTCGCAATTCATAGCGTTGTACTTGTTCATTGCCTTGTCGACACCCTCGGTTACAATCGTTTCAAGAGCTTCAGATGCCCAAGCAACCGTCCTACTTATTGGTTTTATTTCGTTTTCATCAAACCCACCAAGAACATGTCCTATTATATCTTTGTTTCCAGATGACCCAATCCCAACCCTTATTCTCGGGAATTCATCGAACATTAGATTGTAGATTATATCCTTCATACCATTGTGGGTGCCCGCGCTACCATTTTTGCGTACGCGAATTCTACCCAGCGGCGTATCTATGTCGTCATATACAACAATCAGTCTGCTTGGCTCAATTTTATAAAAATTCACTATTTCACGCACGCTGTGGCCACTAAGGTTCATGAATGTCTGGGGTTTTAAAAGTATAACTTGTTCTCCTTGAATCCGGCCCTCTCCAAGAAGTCCCTTGAATTTTATTCTATTCATTTTAATCCCATGTTCTTTAGCAAAATTATCCAAAACTTCAAAGCCCGCATTGTGACGCGTTCCCACATATTTTTTTCCAGGATTCCCCAGACCCACGATGATGTGCATTTGAAAACACCCCTTTATATCTCCTTTGTATAAAAAAAGGAAAACTGCAATAAAAACCCCTGCTTAACAGGGGCTTTTATTGCTATACCTTAGACAAACAGATTGCTTACAGATTCATTCTTGTAAACTCGTTTCATTACCTCTGCAAACAAAGGCGCCGCTGAAAGAATGGTCATTTTGTCCATTATCTTATCTTTGCTTAGATCAATAGTATCCAAAACAACCAATTCCTTTATAACCGAATTTTCAAGCCTCTCTATTGCAGGACCTGAAAGAATAGCGTGGGTACAGCATGCGTATACATCATTAGCTCCAAGGTCTTTTAGTGCTTTGGCTCCCTGTACAATTGTGCCGGCAGTATCAATCATATCGTCAATGAGAATGACATTCTTACCTTTTATATCCCCTATGATATTCATTATTTCTGCAACATTCGCCTTTGGACGCCTCTTGTCTATGATTGCTATCGGTGCATCAAGGCGATCCGCAAATTTTCTTGACCGTGCAACACTTCCAAGATCCGGCGATACAACCACCAAATTTTCAATATTTTTGCTATTGAAATATTTCGCTAGAATCGGAACACCCATGAGATGATCTACGGGAACATTGAAATAGCCCTGTATCTGTGCAGCATGCAGATCCATAGCCAAAACCCTGTCCGCTCCTGCCTTTTCAAGCAAATCAGCCACCAACTTTGCTGAAATCGGATCACGCGCCTTAGCCTTGCGGTCTTGCCTTGCATAGCCATAGTATGGAATAACTGCAGATATGCTTTTTGCCGAAGCCCTCTTGCATGCGTCTATCATAATCAAGAGCTCCATCAGGTAACGATTAACCAAAGGTGGGCTTACGGATTGTATTAAGTATACATCTCTACCCCTTACTGATTCATTGATATTTACAGTTATCTCACCATCACTGAAGGATCCAACTTTAGCATCGCCCAATGGCAAATCCAGCTCCTCACAGATTTTTTCAGCCAATTTACGATTTGAATTTCCAGAAAAAATCTTAACCCGTTTACTTGCCTCTTGCATTTGAAGAAACCCTCCTCTAAATTGTCTGAATGTTTTGTTTGCTTTATTTATCATCAATGGATAGTTTTCTATCCACCCATTTCTCTTTATTTTCCTGCCTGCTCCTGCCAATGCTAAGAGCTCCTGCGGGAACATTCTGTGTGACGGTCGTTCCTGCAGCCACATAGGCCCTGTTATTAACAGTCACAGGAGCAACTAGATTTACATTGCATCCTATGAACACATCGTCTCCCACAAGCGTTCTGTGTTTCTTTTTTCCATCATAATTTACAAAAACAACACCACAACTAATGTTGACTCTTTTACCAACATCCGCATCACCTATGTACGCCAGGTGTGACGCCTTACTGCCTTCGCCTATAGTTGAATTCTTAACCTCTACAAAATCGCCTAACTTCACATTGTTGCCGATATTGCTTCCTGGACGCAAATATGCATATGGTCCAATCTTGGTATCGTTGCCAATACAGCTTTCATTTACGGTTGACTGGCTTATGCTTGTTCCATTTCCTACCGTTGAGTTTTTCAAAACAGTGTATGGCCCAATCTCGCAGTCCGAACCTATCAAGGTGTTGCCAATCAACTGTGAACCCGGCATAATCACAGTATCCGTTTCTATCTTCACATCAATTCCAATTGTCGTGTCCGATGGATTCAATATTGTCACTCCCGCAATCATGTGCCTCTTTAGAATCCTTGCTTTCATGATTTGTTCAGCCATAGAAAGCTGAACCCGGTTATTAACTCCCAAAATCTCGCTTGGATTATTTATTGCATATGTTCCGGTTTTTTTGCCTTTATTGTGGAGTATAGCTATAACATCTGTCAAATAGTATTCACCTTGGCTATTGTTGTTCTCTATGCGTTTAAGTGCTTCCTTGAGTTCTTTAGAGTCAAAACAATACATTCCGGAATTGATTTCATTTATTAGCTTTTCTTTTTCATCAGCGTCTTTTTCTTCAACAATCCCGATAAATTTGCCATTTGAGTCCTTCAAAACCCTTCCATAACCTAAAGGATTATCCAAGGCAGTAGTCAAAACAGTGACCGCATTCTCCTTTCTTTTGTGATAATCTATCAAGCCCCTCAGTGATTCACCACAAATAAGCGGAGTGTCTCCGCATAAAACCAATACGGTTCCTTCACTTGGTATGCTGTAAATCGCCTGCATTACCGCATGTCCCGTTCCAAGCCTTTCGCTCTGAACAGCAAATTCCAACTTCCGCCCGCAAAGATTTTGACGTACCTCGTCAGCTTCATGCCCAACTACGACTACCGAATCGGAAACGCCAGCTTCCTCTGCAGCTCTCAATACATATTCTATCATAGGAATCCCGCAAACTTCGTGAAGAATCTTAGGTTTTTTCGATTTCATTCTAGTTCCCGCACCAGCCGCAAGAATTATTGCCTTCAGCATATTCACACCCCCAACACATCTGTCTTCCGTCATAGATTATAACATGTGGCAAGCATTATTTCCATTACGAATCAAACACACTTATTTTCTTTAGGGTGTATTGTTATTTTCTTATCTTTTGTTATTCCATCAAGAGCAATAAGTGAAATGTAATCATCCACCATCTTAGCTTCCGGCTCTTTCGTTGCTATCAGAACCCCTATTCCGACAACGTTGGCATCAAACTCCTTCATCAAATCTACAAGGCCTTTTGCTGTGCCTCCAGCTCTCATGAAATCGTCTATGATCAATACATTAGAACCCGTCTTGACCGCGCGTTTAGATACATACATCGTGCTTATGCTTCCAGTTGATCCGGATACATAGTTTATACTCACCGTCGATCCTTCCGTAACTCTGTTGTCATCCCTAGCAATAACAAGCGGCACATTAAGAGTATTGGCAGTCATAAGTGCCAACGGTATCCCCTTTGTTTCAAGCGTCAAAATGTAATCAATAGGCTTGCCCGCAAAGATTTTGCCGAAAATTTCACCAATTTTCTTTACATAATGCGGATTGTAGATAATATCGGCAGTGTAAAGAAATCCTCCTGATATTACCCTGCTTTCATCTCTCAATCTTTCGCAGATTTCGCATAAAACTTTCCCTGCCTCAAAATCGTTAATCAGAGGAATATACCTAACGCCTCCCGCAGCTCCCGAAATCGTTTCGACCAATCCAAGCTCCAGATCCTCCATTACCTTTTTAACGATTACTATGTCCTCGCTAATTGTAGATTTCGCAGCATTAAACATGGCAGTAAAATGATTCAGCGTGTAAATCTTGTTTGGAGTGTCGCAAAGTACTTTGACTATGCCTCCAATTCTCTCGTTTCTCTTAAATTTGCTCAAATTCATCACCCATCCGAATTATTTTTATGGTTATTATTAATTTTATTCGTTTTTTTGCAAAATTTCAATAGACAAGATCATTTTTTTAAATTAATAAAAGCAAAATTCACCATCAAATGGTTTTATGGTATAATTCATTGAGTATCAGATTACACAATGAATGGAGAGATTATTATGAAAAATGCAATCAATAAATCCGATTTTAACCCATATGACAAAATTCATATGATTGGAATCGGCGGAATCGGAATGAGCGCAATAGCCGAGTTGCTTCTGTCAAATGGAAAAACAATCTCCGGTTCGGATATAAATTCATCTACAATTATAGACAAGCTCGTCAAGAAAGGCGCAAATATCTTCATAGGCCATTCAGCGGAACATATAAAGAACACGGATCTCATAATATATACATCTGCTGTAGCGCCCGACAATCCAGAACTGTCAAAAGCCATAGAACTCGGCATGCCCATCATGGACAGGGCTGAAGCATTGGGGCTCATTATGAAGGCCTACAAAGAACGAATAGCCGTTTCCGGTGCACATGGAAAAACTACAACAACTTCTATGCTTTCAATGATTATGGAGGATTCGGGCGTAGACCCAACCATTCTGGTAGGAGGAGTAATTGAAGAGATTTCAGGCAATGTTAAAATAGGCAAAATGGATTACATGATAACCGAAGCATGCGAATACAAGGAAAACTTTCTAAAGTTTCATCCTACCCTTGAAATAATACTCAATGTTGACGAGGATCACCTTGACTACTACAAGGATTTGAAGCATATAATGGAAGCCTTCGAGCGTTTTACCGAATGTCTTCCAAACAAAGGAATCATAGTAGCTAACTATGATGACTACAATGTCAAGATTGTTTGTGCAAGCTCAGACAAAAAAATAATCAGCTATGGAATAAACACAGAAGCAGATTACCAAGCTTTACACATAGTATACAACGACAGCGGCTTTCCAAGCTTTGATGTAACAAAAAATGGAAAGTTTTACGGACACTTTGATCTTTCGGTACCTGGAACACACAATATTTACAACGCTTTGGCTGCCATAACTGTCAGCGATGTTTACGACATTAAAATAGAAATTATTCAAAAACGTTTAAAATCTTTTTGTAATCCCAAGCGCCGTTTCGAGATAAAACATACTTGCAATGGAATAACTATAATAGACGACTATGCACATCATCCAAGTGAAATAAAGGCAACACTCGAAGCCGCAGGAAGATATCCGCATAAGAGGATATGGAGTATATTCCAGCCCCACACTTTCACCAGGACAAAAGCCCTTCTTTCGGATTTTTCATCATCATTTGGAAAAGCCGACCTCGTGGTAATAACCGATATCTATGCCGCTAGGGAAAAAGATTTAGGAGAGGTGCATAGCAGCGATTTGGCACGCCTTGTAAACGAAGAGGGAGTTTCAGCTAAATATATCAGTTCTTTCGAGGATGTAGCTGAGAATGTTGCAGACCTTGTTGCGCCAGGAGATGTCATCCTTACAATGGGAGCCGGAGATGTATATAAGATAGGCGACCTTATCGCAATTCGATTGGAAGGCAAAAAATAATCTTTAAATATTCGAGTCCAAATAAAGCCCCGGGGATTTTTCCCCAAGGGCTTTATTTAGTCTATATCTATCAAATTGTCCCCAAGCGGTTTTGTATATATGCTGTACTTATGCATGATTTCCATTGTAATGCTCCCGATGGCGCAAGCTATTAGGGACGGAAAGAGGATTGCAAAATTGTCTGTGAGCTCGGCAATCATTAAAGCCGCCGAAATAGGAGCCTCTGCAAAACCCGCAAACATAACTCCAATACCTATTATCGAATATGTATTGCTGTTGAATATGAGTGTCGGGAAAAACCTTTCTAAAAAATTTCCATAAACGGCTCCGAAAGTCGCCCCTATGTATAATCCCGGTACGAACACCCCTCCGATTCCTCCGCTGCCTAGAGTCAAGAAGGTCGCAAGCAATTTGAACACCAAAAGCATCAAGAGCAGCTTCATTCCAAATTCACCTTCTACAATCCTTGGAATCGTATCAAATTCAATGTCGTATATAAGTGGCAAATTGTATCCTATGATTCCAACAAGCCCTGCTCCGATTATGGGCTTCACCATTATCGGCAATTTCAACCTTTTTTCGAAAAATGCTTTCGTTAATTCAAGTCCTTTTATGTATATAAATGCAATAAGGCTAGTCGCAACTCCAAGCAAAATGTAAAAAATAATTTCACGATAATCCTTCAAACCATAGCTTCCTTTTATTATAAGAAAAGGTGTATGTCCTATAACAACCCTTCCTAAAAATGCTGCTGTTATAGATGAAATGAATATTGGTGTAAAATACTCAAAAAAATCTCTATTCATAAGAACTTCCATTACAAACAGAGCTGCAAAAACCGGAGCATCGAAAACAGCCGACAAACTTCCCGCCACACCACACCCAATCATTATTCTAATCTTCTTGTCTGAAAAACCGGCCCTATATCCTATATTTGATCCAATTGCACCACCAAGATGAACTATTGGGCCATGCCTCCCTGCCGACAAGCCACTTGAAAGTGTTATTAAGGTTCCAAGCATTTTTATAAGCACAGTCTTGGGTTTCATTAGCATTCGGTTTATGTATTTCAGTTCTTCTATTACCTCGGTAACCCCACAACCTCTTTTGTCATCTTCAATGAGATATCGATTTATTAAGCCTATGGCTAGGCCCGCAAGCAAGGGTATGATAAAATACTTGGATTTGCCTAAATTAAACGATTGAGAGAAGGTATTGTACAAAATGAAATGGAGGGCGTCCAAGAGCCAATTGAACAAAATCCCTCCAAAGCCGGTCAAAAGACCGACTAAAAGAGCCAAAAGAAAAATCGAGAGTCTCTCGAATCGCCCATCTTCATTTTTTTTGAAGGTTTTTTCTTTCATATCCCTTCATCCCTCTTATAAAAAATTTTTAAAAAAAATGTTTAATATTATTTTTTAAGGTTATATATATAATATCTTAATCCCTACTCCCCCTAAAATAATAGGGGCGGAAGAATCCGCTCTTGTTATTCTTTTTTTTTTGAAGCTTTTACCAATCTATTCCTGAGTATATATGGATGTCATCAATTCTTCTACAGCCATCGGATCATGAAGAAAATAGGAAAGCCCTATGTTGGTAACTCTTCCCGGTATACGATAGGTATTGATGTCATTTCTGGTCATTCCGACAGCACTCTTTGCATAATAAAGTATGTCGGGAAGGCTCATGTCGGTTTTAACATATTGGAACATTGTGTTTGCTACCACCGGCAATTTGAAACTCAATATATTCTTAGCCGCTGATTTCAAAAATTCCTGCTGAGCCTCTATTCTTCCCAAGTCTCCATTTTGATATCCCGTACCATCATTGTTTTTCCTAAACCTAAGATACTCAATCGCATTGTCCCCGCGAAGAGTCTGCACTCCCTCTTCAAAATGTATGTGCAATTCAGGTTCAGCGTAAATATCGTCGTAATCCATTTTTATGGGTATGTTAACTTCTACTCCACCTATTGAATCAACTATTCTCTCTATACCGGAATATGTCACCTTTACATATTCATGTACCGGAACATCAAGTATGTCCGAAACAATCGCCATAACCTGCTCTGCTCCCCCATGACCATAGGCTGCATTTATCTTTTTCTGATCTGAAGCGTCATAGCCGCTCCTATAATAATAGGTATCTCTTGGAATCGAAACTATATCCAGTTTTCCATTGTCCGGATCAAAGCTGGCCAACATTATGGTATCGGTTCTGTATCCTTCAAGTCCCAAAAGAAGCACATTGACACGCCTGCTTTCTTTTATCGCTTTCTCTAAAGGCGTTTCTATTTCATCTTCAGTTCCAATCCCATTCGGATAAATGCCTTCTTCCGTATTTACTTCCGCCTCGGCGCTAGATGTCGGATCATAGTATTTTATGAAAGCAAATGTACCTGATCCTATCAATATCGTAAAACAAAGAAATGCCACAGCAAATACTTTAAAAAATGTTTTCATATATACCACTCCATAGTATCAAAAGATTTATTTCGATTATTTGAATACCGCCCACACACAAGTGGGCCTTTTCAATTCTAACATACATTATAATTATGTTTGCATAAAAAAACTTTACAATTCTGTTACTCTTGGACAAAAACAAAAAAACTCACACTATTTCAATCTTATTCTATCATACACAAAGAAAATTATGTGCATAGATTTGCCCCAATAGCAATACCTCGCCATCGGGGCAAACAATTTTATTTTACAGATCAAACACTTTAGCTATTGCATGAACAGCTTTTATCTTGTCCTTTGGGTTTATTGTATAGGATATTCGAATTTCAGACGTTGTAACCTGCTTGAATTCTATGTCGTTTTCGGCAAGAATTTTAAACATTTTTGCTGCTACTCCAGAATGGCTTCTCATTCCATTTCCTACTACAGAGAGCTTTGTAATCTCTTCGTCAATTTCAGCTGCAATTCCACCTGTTTCTTCTTCAAATATTCTAATCACTTCACGTATTGCATTTAAATCTACTTTATTTGCCGTAAAGGAAATATTTATGAAATTGTCATAAGGCGCCGTTTGGCTTATCATGTCAATATTTACGTCCCTCTCTGCAAGTTTCTCAAAAAGTCCTGAAACGACTTTTGAAGAATATGGTATTGTGTTGATGGTTATCATAATATCGTCATCGCTAACAGACAATCCCGTTATCACTTTTTCTTCCATGCTCACATCATACTCCTTTATATAGGTCCCCGGACGTTCCTCCGTACTCAAGGCGACATAGATTGGAACTCCGAATTTCTGCCCTATTTCAACAGAACGAGGTTGCATAACTCCGGCTCCCAAACTCGCCATTTCCAGCATTTCTTCGTAGCTTATTGTCTCAAGTTTTTTGGCCTCAGTATATAGCCTCGGATCCACCGTATAAATACCTTCGACATCCGTATAGATTTCACAACTACATGACAATTTTGCCGCCAAAGCTACAGCCGTGGTATCCGACCCCCCCCGACCCAGAGTGGTTATACTTCCTTTTTCGTTGACTCCCTGAAATCCGGCAACAACTACTATATTTCCATTGTCTAATTCCTCTTTGACATTTGATATTTCAATGTCTGTTATTCTCGCTTTGGTGTGTAGTCCCCCCGTGTGAATTCCTGCCTGAAATCCAGTCATGGATATCGAATCAAATCCAAGCTCCTTAAGTGCAATTGAAAGAAGCGAACTCGATATTTGTTCACCTGTCGACATCAACATATCCATTTCCCTTTTCGAAGGATTATCCGAAATCTCTTTTGCCATTTCAACCAACATATTTGTCGTTTTACCCATGGCCGAAACAACGACTACTACCCGGTCTCCATTTTCTCGCCTTTTGGCAACGCGCCTTGCTACATTTTTAATTTTTGCTATCGTTCCAACGGAACTTCCTCCGTATTTCTGAACTACAAGTGCCATATCAAGATGCCTCCCTTCCTATATGATATCGTTTCTTATTAAATCATCCAATGTCTCTCTTTTGACAGTAACTCTCGATTTCCCTTCCGATGCAAATACAACCGCAGGTCTCCCCAGCCTATTGTAGTTGCTTGACATTGAATAGTTATATGCTCCTGTTGTAAATACAGCTATTAAATCACCTTTTTTTACCTTTGGAAATTCAATATCGCGTATTATTACATCTCCAGACTCGCAACACTTTCCGGCTATTGTATACCTTTCCTCAGGCTGGTCGCTCATTCTGTTTGCAAGAGCCGCCTCATATCTTGCATCGTAAAGAGCAGTTCTCGGGTTGTCGGCCATCCCTCCATCAACAAAAATATAATTTCTTCCTCCATAGGTTTCTTTTACCCCACCCACACTATAAAGCGTTATTCCAGAATTACCGACGATTGCCCTTCCCGGTTCAATCATCACTTTTTTTACGGCCAAATCATTGCGTTCGATTTTTGATTCAATATGTTTTACCAATTTGCTCAAGAAATCCGAAAGCTTAATAGGACTGTCCTCTCCAGAATAATAAACTCCAAAGCCTCCGCCTAGATTAAGTTCTTCGGCTTTATATCCGTTTCTCTCTTCTACAACCTTTATAAAATCAGTCATTACCGACACCGTTTCAAAAAAAGGATCCTCGTCATTGATTTGAGAACCTATATGACAATGAAATCCATGAAGATTGATAGCTGGACTATCCAAAATTCTTTCAATTATTCCAAAAATTTTTCTCCCATATATAGATTCCCCAAACTTGGAATCATGCTTCGATGTCTGGATATACTGATGGGTATGGGCTGTAACACCAGGATTCAGTCTTACAAGAACATCCGCCTTGACTCCCTTTGACATAGCAATTCGTTCTAAGACATCCACTTCATCCATATTGTCTACGACAATTCTTCCTATACCCTCTGAAACGGCCATCTCAATTTCCATGTCTGTTTTGTTGTTTCCATGCATATATATGTTTTCTCTCGGAAAATCCGACCTTACAATCGTATAGAGTTCTCCAGCGGACACTGCATCTATTCCTATTCCCTCTTCCATTGCTATTCGGCACATTGCCATATTCAAGAAAGCCTTAGACGCATAAATAACCTGGCAATCCAATTTTTCTGAAACAAAATGTTCTCTAAAAAGTCTCATATTTTCCCTTACAAGATTTTCATCCATAACATATAAAGGAGTGCCATGGGTCTTCGCCAACTCTGCAGCATCGCAACCGCCTATTTCCAAATGATTCTGCGCATTCATTTTCATTGTTCCAAATAATTTCAAAGCAACGACCTCCGTGTTCAGATGATTTACATACTATCTGCAAAATACACAAAAAATGCCATGAGCAAGGCTACATGACATCCATCATTTTCAACCCTGCAAATCAGCGCCTCATCAATACTCATGCATTGATGACAGTGGCATGCCTATTTGACATGTCCCCAACATGCGGAACCGTTCAGGCCAATTCCCCACATTTCGGCGGTTGCACCTTTCATGACGCCAAGCCTGACAAAACAGCTGACATTACTCATTACATCCGCACCTCTAACTCACAATAGAAGTTCACATATTCATTTATTCGTATAGTCTATAGCATGCGCGACATGTTGTCAACACGCACAAGATTGTTTCTTTGTTTATGCAATACGTTTTCGTTTGACAAACATTGTACGCTATTATATCATTAATATGTAATAGTTGTTTCTTTTAATAAAACACAACTTAATATTCGTTTTGTGCGATCAGAGGAGCGAATGCAATCAGTAAACCGATACGTCATGGGAAACGGTATCGATTGAAAGGTGCATTTGCCGAAACCGTTTTTTCCGCCCGGGAAAACACAGTTGGGATCATGTCCGAACAGGCATGGTACTGTCAATCACCTTAAAAAAGGCGATTGAAGCGCTTTTTGCATGGATGAAAGATTAACTATGTAGCTGCTTATAACAGTCATGGATACTTTTATCTGTGACTGTTTTTTTATTTACAAAAATATAGAAAGGAGATTTTTATGAATCTGAAAAAAGCATTAGGTTTTTCATTAGCTATCATTTTATTATTCAGTTTAGCTCTTCCAGTCTTTGCCGATGGAGGCGGAGAGGCTGTCAGTTTCGGTTTTTGGTCTTTGATGCCTCCGCTAATCGCAATCGTTTTGGCTTTTGTTACAAAGCAAGTCATTCTATCCCTCTTCCTTGGAATATTTGTAGGAGCGACAATGATGAATGGGGGCAATGTCTTCTTCGGTTTTCTCAGAACCCTCGATGGTTACATCCTTGGTTCCGCCGCAGACAGTTGGAACGCAGCCATCTTGATTTTCACCCTGACAATCGGAGGGATGATTGGTGTAATCTCAAAAATGGGAGGCACCCACGCAATAGCCGAAGCCTTGGCTAAAAAAGCGAAAAATGCTAGGAGCGCTCAACTCGTAACCTGGGCAATGGGTTGCCTGGTCTTTTTCGACGACTACGCAAACACCCTTATTGTAGGCCCTACTATGAGACCTCTTTCTGACAAAATGAAAGTTTCAAGAGAAAAGCTTTCCTATATAGTTGACTCCACAGCCGCACCGGTAGCCGGAATGGCCCTCATATCAACATGGGTCGGATACGAGCTTGGATTGATCAATGATTCCATGACAGCACTTGGCCTTGAAGTCAATGCATACGGAATATTCCTTAGATCGATTCCTTATCGTTTTTACGACATCTTCGCCATAGTCATGGTTTTCCTTGTAGCATACATGATGAGAGATTTCGGTCCCATGTACAAAGCTGAAAAACGCGCACGCCTTACAGGAGAAGTTCTTGCCGTTGGAGCCAACCCAATGGCCTCTACCGACATGGAACGGAACATTCCGGAAGGTACCGTCCTCAAGGTTTCCAACGCCGTAATTCCCATACTGACATTGGTTGTTGTATCCTTTGTGGGCCTTTGGTATTCCGGTGGCGGAACTGAGCTTCCCGCAACAATGGAAGGCATACGTACCGCCTTCGGCGACGCAGACGCTTCAGTTGCCCTCATTTGGGGATCAGCAACTGCAAGCATCGTGGCCATAATATTGTCCATATCCCAAAAGATTATGAGCATCGGAGAAGCCTTTGACGCTTGGGTTGACGGAGCCAAATCTCTCGTAATCACGGCTATAATACTAATACTAGCCTGGTCTATCGGATCGGTAGCAGGAGATGTCGGAACCGCAAACTACCTAATCGGCATCGTAACCGAAACACTTCCTGCCTTCATGCTTCCGCTTTTGGTATTCGCCATTTCATGCGTAGTGGCATTTGCAACCGGAACATCTTGGGGAACAATGGCAATCATGATGCCCCTAGCCATTCCTTTGGCTGCTGCATTCAACGGAAATGTAGTCGATTCACTTATGCTTGCAACCCTTTCAGCAGTTTTGACAGGGTCTATATTCGGCGACCACTGCTCGCCTATATCGGATACGACAATCATGTCGTCAATGGCTTCCGCCGCCGACCACATAGACCACGTAAAAACGCAGTTTCCATACGCGCTTTTCGTAGCATTTACAGCCATTGCCGTAGGCTATTTGCCGGCAGGTCTAGGTATGAATCCGTTCATTTCCTTGGTCGCAGGCGTTCTGGTAATTTGGAGCGTTTTGAAGTTCTACGGTAAGAGCACAAGAGAAGAAGACCTCAGAGCACTTGAAGAAAGAAAAACGGCCTGATGATCCGGGCCTATCCACTGAAGAAAAGCAGGAAATGGCAAAGCCTTTTTCTGCTTTTTCTTGGTTCATATCTTATTTTGACGCGCGACTTGTCCGATTCAAGGTATCTTATCGGTGCTGTGGTATTTCTTTCGATAGGTTCATGGCAGGAAAAAATATCAGTCGACAAAGATGGAATAGTTTATGAATCCCGCCTTCTGTTGATTTTTAAGATGAAAACCAGCTGCAGCTTTTCCGATGCCGACAAATTGGAGCTTCTACCTTTCAATGAAACATACAGGTTGCTTCAACATCTCAAGGGCCGAAAGCTAAAACGTGTCCTCATCAAGACCAAGGACGAACCTGCCGTCAAGGAATTCCTTAAGCCTTACAAGGCATGAAAAAACTTATATAATCAAAGTCATAGTCAAAAGTCGGCCTCACAAGAGTCCGGCTTTTTTTATTTATTCTTACCCAAATAAGACCTTTTGCTATATAATGAGTATGGAAAAGGAAGTGATAATATGAATCTTCATTATTTTGGCCATTCGGCATTCCGTTTGACCGGAGAAAATTTCAATCTCTTAATCGATCCGTTTCTACTAGGAAACCCCCTGTGCGAAACAGACCCTAAAAGCCTTGATGGAATAACACATATACTTGTTACCCACGGACACGGAGACCATATTGGCGATACTGTCAGCATCGCAAAACACAACGACTCGCTTATAATTTGCAACGCTGAAATGGCTTCCTTCTTTTCGAATATGGGTCTAAAAACACATGCTATGCACCTTGGCGGAGCATATCAATTCTATTTTGGAAGAGTGAAAATGACTCAAGCTGTCCACGGCTCAGGCATACAAACCGAAAAAGGAATGATATACGGAGGAAATCCGTGTGGCTTCCTGATTGAAGCCGGCGGAAAGAAAATATACCACGCAGGTGACACCGGTCTCACGCAGGACATGAAACTACTTGCAGAAGAACATGTCGATTACGCCCTTCTACCTATAGGGGGCAACTTCACGATGGATGTTGCCGACGCTCTGCGCGCAGTTGATTTCATACAACCCAAGACATCGATTCCGATGCATTACAACACATTTCCCCTTATCGAAGCCTCCCCCGAGCTTTTCAAGGCTTCGATTAAAAACAGCAAGGTCATAATACTAAAACCAAATACCGCAATTGATATTTAGACAGGAGCTCACATGGACAACGATCGAAAAGGGATTTTATGGATTCTGGTCTCCACCTTCTTCTACGCACTTATGGGAGTGGTTGTAAAATGGACTCCTGAAATCTCCGTATTTGAAAAAGTTCTCGCACGGAATCTTATAGGCGCAGTCATCATGTTTTTTATAATAAAAAGAAAAAATATGCCTTTTAAGCTTAACCATGCACCCCTCATGCTTTACAGATCAGTTAACGGAACACTTGGGATACTAACCAATTTTTGGGCAATTTCATTGTTGCCGCTTTCAAACTCAGTAATTCTAAACAGTCTTTCACCATTTTTTGTTTTGTTTTTAGCCTACTTCTTTCTTAAAGAAAAAATACAGTCAAAATCGGTTTTGGCGATATTTATTGCAATGTGCGGCGCTCTGCTGGTAGTAAAACCGGCATCCGGAATAGATTTGTTTCCCTCTCTTATAGGTCTGTCTTCCGCTTTCTTCGCCGCCAGCACCTTCGTACTTCTTCGGAAGCTCAAGGAATATAATCCCATGGAAATAAATGTCTTCTACTTTTTGATTTTTTCAGTGGTTTTAGTTTTTCCTTTGATGCTTAACGGCTTCGTAATGCCAAGCCCTTTGCAACTAACCAAGCTTATTGTAATCGGCATATTCGGAACCTTGGCCCAGATAACCATGACCGTGGCCTACAAATACGCTGAGGCCTCCAAATTAGCCATATATATTTACCTCAATATCGTCATGTCTTCTATAATTGCCATTTTCATGTTCAATGAAATCCCGGATTTTCTAAGCATCTGTGGCGGATCTCTAATAATCATTGGCGGATATATAAACTATAAAGCGGCTTTAAAATCCAAACAAGCAATTATCAATGAGGACATTAACTGCCAGCAATCTCATTTGTAACAGTTAAAAGCAAAAGTAGAACGTGGCAACAATCACAAAATACAAAAGCCCAATCCATAAAGGATTGAGCTTTTTATATTTCTAAACATTAAGCAAACTTATCAAAAAAACTCTTTTCACATAAGTCAAAAATACCATTACAAGATATCGATTGCTATACTGCCAATACCTTCGAAATCAGCAACATATGAACCTCTTTTTAGCCTACTCGGCTTCATTATGGATCCCGATAAAATAACCATGCCCTTTTTTATCGTCTTGTTATGAACGCTTAATTTCTTTACAATCCATTCAATTGCATTTGCCGGATTACCCAAAACCTCTGAAGCAACTCCACTATCAATAATATCCCCATTAAAATAAAGGGTGCTATGAATCTTCTGCAGCGACGATGCATCTTTGATTTTAACACTTTCTCCTATGCATACCTTACCCGCAACGGCATTGTCAATTACCAATTCAGTCAATGATATTTTGGGAAACCAGTCTAAATATCTTGAATCGGGTATTTCAAGGGCCGGAGCTATATCAAATTTGTCTATGCTTTCATTAATGCTCTCTTCCGGGTCAATATCTTCAGTCGCGATAAAAGCAAGCTCCACTTCAATAAGAGGCGAATTCATGTCCGAAAGATTTAATTTGTCTGATACAAAATGCTCTTCAGACAATATCCCATAAGCAGGTTCTGGAGAATTAAACCAACTTTGAGTTTCATCATTGGTCATGGATATCTTATAGCCTTTTACCTGCATGCCTTTTAGGATCCTGATTCTATTTTGAATCTCATATGCATCATCTATTGGTAGAGTCAATCCTTCTTTTTCCAGCAGCTTTTTCTCATTCCATGCAGAATACAATTTATTTGCATAATCTTCCATAGTAGCATCTACTCCTTAATCTATTTGAATTGCTTATTTCTTGATATAAAAAACCGGTCCGAATCAATGCTTCGGATCGATAAAAATATCAATAAAACGTCTTGTTGTATATATTACCTGAAAATTCTGACTAAATCAAGATAATATATTTTAATGTTATAAAAACCACTTCGGCAATTAAGTCGAAGTGGTTTTTTCTTTTGTTTATATTTGATTTTGTCTCTTTGCTTTTTCTACTTCCTACTTCATACTTTCCACTTTCCACTTTCACTGATTTCTGAGTCAACGCAGAAATCCGGCTTTCTCGTCATGCTGAAGCTTTGTCGAATATTATGGTGTACCCCAAAAGCACAGCCCCCACTACTATAAAACTGTCTGCTCCATTGAAAATAGCAAAATCAATCAATCTGAAATCTATAAAATCAACTACATAATTCCACAATACGCGGTCAATAAAATTCCCTATAGCCCCGCCTATAACCATTGACATTGCAATATTTCCCAATGCACTCATATGTTTCTTTTCTCTCCAAAAGTAAAAACACATTACAACTATTACCATTCCCGTGAAGACAATCAAAAGACCCTGTTTACCGGTTAAAATGCTAAAAGCCGCTCCTGTGTTCTCCGCATAAGTCAGATGTAAAATACCGTCAATAAGCGGAAATGTGTTAATTTTCTGCAGATACTCTATTGCAAGATATTTGGTCCATCGATCGACGCAAAGAATACCTAAGATTATAATAAGATAATTCATTTTTTGCCCCCTCAGACTTCTCTAGAATTCAGAGTTTTTGGGTGTTCTAGGAAATGGAAGCACGTCCCTAATATTGCTCATCCCGGTTATATACATTATTACACGTTCTAGCCCCAATCCATAACCTGCGTGTTTGGCTCCCCCATACTTTCTGAGCTCTTTATACCACCAATAGTCGTCTTGATTGAGACCCATTTCGTTTATTCTTCTTTCGAGTACATCATATCGTTCTTCCCTTTGGCTTCCACCGATGATTTCCCCAACGCCCGGAACAAGAAGGTCCATTGCAGCAACTGTGTTCTCATCGTCATTTAAACGCATATAAAAAGCTTTTATATCCTTTGGATAATCAGTAACAAATATTGGCTTTTGGAATACCTTCTCCGTAAGGTATCTTTCATGCTCCGTTTGAAGGTCGCAACCCCACTCTACTGGATATTGAAAATCAACCTTTGCTTCTTTTAAAAGTTCTATCGCCTTTGTATATGTTATCCTTCCAAAATCCGAATTTACCACATTTTCCAGTCTATCCTTCAAGCCCTTGTCAATAAATTTGTTGAAAAATTCCATTTCATCTGGTGCCTGCTCCATAACATAGTTGATTACATACTTGATCATGTCCTCGGCAAGCTCCATGTTGTCGTCCAAATCGGCAAACGCTATTTCAGGCTCTACCATCCAAAACTCTGATGCATGTCTTGCAGTGTTTGAATTTTCAGCCCTAAATGTCGGCCCAAAGGTATATACATTTCTGAAAGCAAGCGCGAATATCTCCGCTTCCAGTTGTCCACTTACCGTAAGATTGGATTCCTTTCCGAAGAAATCATTTTCGTAGTCTATTTTTCCTTCTTCATTCTTAGGCACATCATTTAGGTCAAGAGTCGTAACCCTAAACATCTCCCCTGCACCCTCGCAATCGCTTCCTGTAATGATCGGCGTATGAACATAAACAAATCCTCTATCCTGAAAAAACTTGTGAAGCGCATAGCTAACAAGCGACCTGACTCTGAATACGGCCGAAAAGGTATTGCTCCTCGGTCTTAAGTGGGCTATCGTTCTTAGATACTCGAATGTGTGCCTTTTCTTTTGAAGCGGGTAAGACTTTTCCGACTCCCCTTGCACTTCAATTGCATCGGCCTTAATTTCGAATGGCTGTTTGGCGTCCGGAGTCAAAACAAGGGTCCCCTCAACAGAAATGGATGCGCTTATTCCAAGTTTTTTTATTGTTTCAAAGTTTTCCAAATTTTCCTCGAAAACGATTTGAACATTCTTGAAAAAAGTCCCATCATTCAATTCTATGAATCCAAAAGCCTTTGAAGCTCTGCTAGTTCTAATCCAGCCAGCAACAGACACCTTTTTATCTGAATATGCATCCGGATTTTTGTAGATTTCCTTAATTAATTTAAATTTTTTCATTCCACATTCACTCCTCACACAATATTTTCGCATAATAAAAGCCTTCCATCCAGCGTAAGGGACGAAAGGCGATTCCGCGGTGCCACCCTGATTGACATTTTCTGTCCATCTCGTTTTCGATATAACGGTCGATACCGTCTGCGCCTAATCCTCACGTTTCGGACAGAAGCTCGGAAGTGTTATTCATCGAATGCTTCGCACCAGACTCTCACCATCTCCGGTTCGCTTAAGCTTCTGCAGCCGACTACTCTCTCCCTCATCGCTTTCTACTTCATCATTGCCATTATAATATAGACATATCATGTTGTCAAAGAATTCCCACCTCTATAAAATCGGCGAAAGAAGCCTTCCATAGGATTCCAGAAACCTAATCCAAATGCCTCTTTTTTTGTATTCTTGAAGCTCGACCTCTTTACTTTCTTCTATATCGCTTAGAAAATCCATTTCCAGCTTTCGAACTGCCTTGCGGTTATAAATGAAAGCGTTAACTTCAAAATTGATTTCAAGGCTTCTAATATCGAGATTTGCCGTTCCTACCGATGCAACCGTGTCATCCACAATAAAAACCTTGCTGTGCATGAATCCCTTTTGATATGTATATATCCGAACTCCCGCTTCCATCAAATCTTCAATGTTTCCGCGCGAAGCCCAGTAAACGGTGAAGTGGTCCGGCTTGCTTGGCATTATGATTCTAACATCCAAGCCGCTTAAAGCGGCCGTCTTTAAAGCAACGCTAAGACTCTTGTCGGGTACAAGGTAAGGAGTCATAATCCAAATTCTTGACTTCGCCGCCGTTATCATAGTGAAATAGGCCTGCTGAATTGATTCCCAATCCGAATCCGGCCCGCTTGTACTTATTTGCAAAAGCTCGTTTCCTCTATAGTCAATCTTCGGGTAGTAGTCTATGCCATCAAGATATTCTCCAGATACAAATTCCCAATCCTTCAGAAAAATATTTTGAAGTATGTAGACGCCTTCCCCTTCAATACGCATATGGGTATCCCTCCAATATCCCAAACGTGGATTGTTGCCAAGATATTCATCCCCTATATTCATGCCTCCCAAGAATCCTACCTTGCCATCAACCACTACTATTTTTCTGTGATTTCTGTAGTTAAGCTCTCTGCTCAAAACAGGAAATATTACGGGAAAAAACTCTTTTACCTTAGCCCCGCTTTCCTTAAGTGAATTCAAATATGCTTTAGATAATCCCCAGCATCCAACACTATCGTATATTAAGCGAACTTCCACTCCCGCAAGCACTTTTTCAATCAGTATTTTGCGCACTATGTTTCCAATTTCATCATCCTTTATTATGAAATACTCAAGATGTATCTGTTCATTTGCTCCTCTTAAGGCTCTAATTATTGAGCTATATGCTTCTCTTCCATCTGAATATATCTCGGTTGCGTTATTTACTGTAAAAACAGCATTCGAATTATTAAGCAGAAGCCTTGCAAGTCTTTGATTTACCGGGGAATCAAGGTCTCCCGTCATAGGATACTCCATAATCATTTCCTTCTGAAGATTCACCGTGTTTTCTAGATGCTTTGATCCGACCCTTTTCTTCTTTGCAAATATCCTTCTGCGACGGTAGCTCTGCCCAAACATGATGTAAAAAACAAAACCGACGAACGGAAGCACGACAAGTACGAGAAGCCATGCCATCGTCTTAGCCGGATCCTTGCTTTCAAAAAAAATTATGACACCCACTAAGGCTGTATAAACCGTAAACACAGTCATGATTAAGCCCTTTGCTTTTGATAAAGCATATCCAAATAATCCTATGGATATGAATTGGTAGCTCAATAAAGAAATTGCCGCCAGAATCAAAACAATAAAAGTAGTTGCCGCTATGCTTTTCTTAGATGGTTTCTTCATTTCTTCACCTGCCAAAATATATGTCTTTTATTATTATACATTTTAATCCGTATCACTGTTAGAGTAATACCCATAATTTTCTTGAGAAAAGAATGATTTTAGTTATAATGATAGTATCTAACATCTCAGAGGAGGAATTTTCATGAATTTCAAGACTAGAATCATGGATAATGCAGCAATAAATCGTTCTATAACTCGAATAGCCCACGAAATACTTGAGCGAAATGATGGCGTAGAAAACATAGTGCTTGTAGGAATATATACACGCGGTGTCTACCTTGCCCAAAAAATAGCCGAAAAAATTAATAAAATCGAAGAATGCGATATTAAAATAGGTTCGCTCGATATAACCCTTTACAGAGACGACCTTAGCAAGCTTGGAGAAAACCCCATAATCAACAGCACAAATATTACATTCAGCATTGACGAAAAAAATGTAATTCTTATTGACGATGTAATCTTCACAGGACGGACTGTTAGAGCCGCAATGGATGCACTAATGGATTTCGGAAGACCAAAAAGCATACAGCTTGCAATATTAATAGACAGGGGTCATAGAGAACTTCCAATAAGACCGGATTTCATTGGAAAAAATGTTCCAACTTCCAAAAACGAAATCATCCATGTAAGAATTTTTGATATCGACGGTGCCGAGGATGTTCTTCTTTCGGAAAAAAAATGAGTATCTAAATTTTTTATTATATTATTCACTAAGCAACTTGACTGCCTTTTCCTTTGATGTTATCATTATTACAGAATTGAATATGGACGCCTTTAATTTAACCCCGTGAGGTTGAGAAGGAACATACAAGTGAAGCACACTTGTATGGTTTTCATGACTATAAGGATTGAAACAAGCCTTTCTGCTCGCGAAGCAGAAAGGCTTTTATTTTACCCGGTTGTGGGGGCGTCTTATTTTATTAACACTTAATAAAATGAGAAAGGAGATTATTATGGGAAATCTTGCACAAAAGGTTGTATCAATTTCCGGCGAACCTGAAATTTCATTGAACAAAAAGGTTGTTTTGGGGGTTCAGCATACATTCACCATGTTTGGAGCCACCGTACTTGTTCCACTCATCACAGGATTCGATATATCCGTAGCGCTTTTCATGGCCGGTGTTGGAACACTTCTATTCCACCTAATCACCAAAGGAAAGGTCCCGGCATTTCTTGGTTCTTCCTTCGCCTTCATCCCTCCTGTTATGGCGGCAATGGCAGCCTCCGACATGCAATACGCACAGGGAGGCTTGGTAGTAGCCGGCCTTATCTACCTTGTAATGGCTGGTCTAATAAGCATCTTTGGAACAGAGAAGATAGTCAGTTTCTTCCCTCCAATCATAACAGGTCCAATCATAATAGTAATAGGACTTAAGCTTGCACCTACCGCAATAGGCATGGCCAGCGGAAACTGGATGCTTGCAGTAGTAAGCTTCGCTATTGTAACGGTAGTAAGCATATACGGAAAGGGCTTCATACAGGTTCTACCAGTACTGGTAGGACTCGCAGGAGGCTATATTTTCTCCATAGTTACAGGCCACGTAGACTTTAGCGGCGTAATAGCAGCAAATTGGTTCGGCGTTCCCCACTTCCAAATGGCAAAATTCAGCCTGAGCACAATAATGATGGTAGCTCCGGTAGCAATAGCCACAATGGTGGAGCACATTGGCGATGTAATAGCCATAGGAGCCACCACGAATAATGATTTCATGAAGGATCCAGGACTCAAACGAACACTTCTTGGAGACGGAATCGCAACATCGCTTTCAGCAATGTTCGGCGGACCGGCCAACACAACCTACTCTGAGAACATAGGCGTATTGGCTCTTACAAAGGTTTATAATCCGCAAATCATGAGAATAGCCGCAGGATTTGCAATACTTCTTGGAATAATGCCTAAGCTCGGCGCTATAATAAGTTCGGTACCTACAGCAGTTATAGGAGGCATCTCTATCATACTCTTCGGAATGATAGCCTCTATAGGAGCCAGAACTTTGGTAGACAACAAGATAGACTTCAATAAATCCAGGAACCTTATCATTTCAGCAGTAATACTTGTTCTAGGACTTGGAGGAGCTTCCCTCCCCGTAAACATCGCAGGAGCAAGCTTTGCTATTGAAGGCATGGCGCTTGCAGCAATCGTTGGAATTATTTTAAACAAAGTTTTGCCTCAGTAAAATCTTAAAACTCAAATGAGCCACACCGGAAAGTAATTCCGGTGCGGCTCATTTTTTCGTTATTATGAAAGTAGAATCTTTATTATTTCCACAGTCTTCTGTTTTTTATTTTTTGTTTTTCTGACAACTGACATCTGATATCTGCCAACTGCTCTCCCACTTCTTGCTTTTTTTGTCTTTCGCTTTTTCTGTCATCTGCCATCCGATATCTGACATCTGCCCCACCTTCAAGCGCCTTTTAGGCAACGCCGAAATTGGTGTTTTAGTAGTAAGTAGTAAGTGGAACAGAAAAACAAAATCAATTATAAATGCAAATTACACTAAACATACACGTTCAATGTTTTTTGCTTTGATTTTTGTTTTAATCTTTTTCTGCAAACTGCATACTGCCAACTTGTAACAGAGTAAAATACCCTTTTATTCAATACGTGACAGAAGGATTTTTACGATGCTATTCTTTTTCGATTCCACCCTCATCATACTTGTTGGATGGGTTCCAAAGCATGAAGCCTTCAACTCCATTGTCATTGAGTCCCTTTATTTGAGCCTTTATCTGATCCGCGCCATACCTTATATATCCTTTTACATATGTCGCTGTAAAATCCTGTATCCAAGGCCTTATTATTGCCGGGGTTTCTATGTTTTTGTTCTTCATTACCGAATCCTTTGTGCACCTGTAAATCGTTTCATACGGGAAAGCATCCGGAACGCTTAGTCCGTAAACTCCAGGCCCGTAATGGCTAGGATACATCATCGGGGATATATAGTCCACAACATTACTTATTGCCTCCCAATACTGACCTATTCCCATGTCGTCTCCAACCGAACCAACAAGGCCGAATACATCAGCCGAGATATATACTTCGTATGGATCAAGTTCCTCTCTAGCGTACTTGAGGAAATTCTGAACGGCGAGCGGTTTTGATTCCCCTAGTTTGTTCTTGTAATCCAAATATGCATCTTTTTTTCCACCATTCGATGTCGGGAACCTTACATAGTCGAACTGTATTTCATTAAAGCCCGCTTCCGCAGCTTCTTTTGCCACTCCCAAGATATATTCCCAAAGCTCTCTATCGTAGGCACTGCTCCATTGTATATTTTCCTTGAAATAGAAAGGTGCCCCGCTATCCTTGTAAACAACACCTGACTCCGGATGCTCCTTGACATACTTTGGATCTACAAAGCATACTATTCTTGCAATAGTATAGATATCGTGTTCCTTAAGTTTTTTCATTAGGGCATCTATATCCTTAACCGGAACACTCTTATTTGCGCTCGGATTTAATCTTGATGCAGTTTCGGTTTCGAAAAGCATGCTTCCGTTATCGTCCTTCATATTTATTACGAATGCATTTATTCTTGTCTTGTCCGCAAGCTCGATCAATTCATCAACCCTGCTGCTTCCTGCAGAATACGCCGTAAGGTATATGCCGTTTGTAGTTATTCTAGGATTGCTCTCATAATTTCCCTTTATCTGTGGCGAAAAATCGATATCCTCATATCCTGGACCAAGAAGTTCCATCTTGTCTTTTACTGTATACTCTGCCGAAACCCATCCTGAATCACCATTCTCATGCTCATAAAAAATCTTATACCAAGCAGGAAGACCATCTTCAGCAAACACTGTTTCGATTACAGAAACCTGAGATCCCTTTATGATTTTTCCTACAATCGATGCATTTGCTTGACCGTCACTTCGTACATTAAGCACATTGGCACTGATGTAGAGTAATTCGTCCTTGTTTCCATCTTCAACTACCGTTTCCTCTCCTGCTGTTTCTTCCCCTTCTATTTCCCCTGCCGTTTCTTCGATTTCCTCGAAGCCTTCAGAAACCACTTCTTCACCAGATTGCTCTTCATCGTTTTCGGTTGCCGAAGAAGGGACTTCCTTATCTTCGCAACCTGCAAACATCAATACAATAGTCAATAAAAATAGAATTGGTATAATTCCTTTTCTCCTCTTCATCCCGCACCTCTTTCAATTTATATGTTCTTATTCAATTATAAATGTAAATACGTGCCTTTTCACTAAAAATATATTAACAACAATGTAACATCTTTAAAAACGTGCATCCTTTATGGATGCACGCCCTTATTTATTCGATTACAATAACTGATGATCTACCTACTTCTACCCATTCATACAGGAACTTTGCATGGCTTGTATAGTTTCTAACGCACTTATGGGACCTAGGAACCGTTCCTATAGTAAATAGGTATTCCTTTTTACCCGGATCCACATTCACTCCATTAACCACAGAAAAATTTACAGGCACCCCATGGATGTATGCTCCCGCATTGAACCTGATTGTATATGGAGCGTATCCGGCAATTTCTTTTGTTATGTCATCCAAATACAAAAATTGAGGCTGTGTATTTATAACCATCCAGTATCCCAACGAGGTCGGCAATTTATGCTGTGCTTCTTCGCCTGTAGTGGCAAAAATATATGAAATCAAGTGCCACTCTCCATCAATCCATTCAAAAACCCCTTCGTTTTGATTCTTCCGGTCAACAACGACAACCTTCGTCAACTCTTCAATTGAATTTCTAAAGGAAACATATTTCTTGGGAACCCATAGTTCTTGGCCCTCCTCAATGGTTCGAACATTGTAATAGGTCTTCGCATCATTTTCTCCGAAAACCGTAAGAAGAGTTCCGTCTTCAAGGTACCTGAAATCATCTCTATTCTCCGCGTCATAGTAAGCTGGAGCCGACTGGGATCTTATTGTTCCATATGCATCCACGGTTTTCCCATTATACAGAGGAGCCATTCCATTCCTTTGCTTATAGTTTGATATATAGGCCGTTGTATTTCCGTCAACCTCCTCTTTCAGAAGTTTGACCTTTTCAAACATCTTGTCAAACTGATATGTCCTGATTTCGGCCAATGAAGATAGTATGAATCCTTCCCTCAAATCATCCCCGTCTTTCCATAAAATCCTGTACCATAAGTCAGTGTCGTATTTCTCCATGTATTGCCCTTTGACCCTAGCCTCAAGGTTGACCTTTTGAAAATAATAAATTTTATTTATAATATTGTCGCCTACAGACGGAGTAGATCTTACATTTAATGTGTTCGTTGTTACAAGAACATAACTATATCCGGACGGATATGAATCGTACTTCAAATCAAGAATAAGACCATCCGGGATTTTCGTTTCAAAAATTTCAAGCTCCACAATTGGCTCGGGCTGTTCCTCCTCTTCGATAAAAACCTCGGGTACCGGAATCACCTCGGGTTCTGGAATCACCTCTTTACTCAATACCTGCTCGAATTCATCTTGAGAAACCATTACCTCTTGCTCAGTTATGGCCTTTTGAATTGCAATTTCAGTGAAGTCTATGCTTTCTTCAATTTCTTCTATTGTTTTTTCTTCTATGGCATTCGATTCCAATTCGCAGCTATCACAATCGTTTTCCTCAATGGGAAAACGCTCATCGCTACCATCCACCAATCCTTGGCCGCATCCCGAAAACAAGGCTGCCATCAATGCAACTATCAAAATGAGAAATGTAAATTTAAATTCCCGTTTAATCTTCATAAATACCTACTTTCCAAAATAGCCGACAACTTTATAGTCATTAGGCAATTTATATTCTTTTGCTTCTCCTTCAAAACTCCAATGCCCTGTCATTCCTTTTTCAGCCATTGCCAATTCAAGATAAAGCATGGCAATTCCGGCTTCAATTTTTTCAACCTTTTCACTTATACCTTCAGCGCCCCCTTGCATAATAAGCGCGATTCGGGTGCCATCGAGTATAAACCTCCAAGGCTGCCTGTTTCCCCAAGATGGTGCAAGCCTCATATAATAGAAAACCTCATCTATTCCTTGCTGCTTTAAATCTTCCATATCCACCTTTGCGCCCCATTCTCCCATGAATACGATTTCATCAACTGCAAGTCTCGAGCTTACCGGTTCCTTGGAATATTCAGGATCAATTTTCGGATATCCAAGCTCCGTTAATGGAGAAAGACTTCCTTTGAGCATAGTATCATAAATATTTAGAACCTTTCTCTCCTTCTTGGAATATCCTATAGCCAAGAGAACCATTAGGTCCATTTTGCTATCGATGCCAAGAATCTTCTTTATCTCAGCCGTATCCTCAGGCACCTCAATTGTGCATGTACCAAGGTCCATATCTGTTGCAAGAAGATTGAACTGTTCAACCATGTATCCAGCATTCATGAAAGCCCCTTCTCCATGATCCGACATTACTGCAAAATAATGAGGAGCTTCGATCAACTTTCCGAAATACCCTACTTGTCCATCAAGCACATTATGAATTTTTTTTCCTTCCTTCAAGAAAATAAAATCCATGTTTATGTCTTCAATCAGTCTTGATTTCCCTTTAATTGTTTGAATTAAATCATTTATAAAACTTTGTTCAACAACTCTTGTTTTGTATTCTCTTACTGATCTTCTTTTTTCAAATAGTCTATGCATATTTAATCCCCCTTAATATATTCTTATTTAAATTATACTCCAAAACAACCTTTTATAAACTCAAATTTCAAATTTTACCTCAACAAGCTTGCCAATAATCGTTTTTTAAAACATAATGGATATATCAAACAATATAAAATGAATGGAGTGATGAATTTGAATATCAGCTTTCTAGGAGCCGCAGGAACAGTCACAGGATCTAATTATCTTATCACAACAGAAAAGTATAAATTTATATTGGATTGCGGCCAGTTCCAAGGCGGCAAAAAAACCGAAGCTCTAAACTTTATCGATTTCGCATACAACCCTGCAGATATTGATTTTATGATTCTCAGCCATGCACATATAGACCACAGTGGCAGAATCCCCAAGCTTGTAAGAGAAGGCTTCAAGGGCCGAATCTATTGCACACGCGGAACCTCGGACCTTGCAGACATACTTCTTAAGGACAGTGGACACATACACGAAAAAGAAACCGAATGGGAAAATCGAAAAAGAACCAGAGCAGGTCTGGCTAAACTTGAGCCACTCTACACCGTAGCCGACGCTGAAGTTGCAGTAAAATACCTTTACCCTGTACTATATGACCAGACAATAGAAATTAATGACGAAATAACCGTAAGATTCAAGGATGCAGGCCACATTCTCGGCTCAGCTATAGTGGAAGTTTGGGTCAAGGAAAACGGCAACGAGAAAAAACTTGTATTCTCCGGAGACCTCGGAATGAAGAACAAACCTCTTCTGAGAGATCCCGAATTCATTGATGAAGCAGATTATCTCCTAATAGAATCGACATATGGAAACAGATTGCATAATCACCCAGAGCAACGCATAGAAAAGCTAATTAAAATAATTTTGGACACTACCGACCGTGGGGGTACAGTAGTAATCCCTTCATTCGCTGTAGGAAGAACCCAGGAAATAATTTACGAGCTTAACAAATATTACGACGACAAGGAAGAGGGAAGAAGATTCAACCGCATACCTGTTTACATCGACAGCCCACTTGCCACTAGGGCCACTGAAATTTTTAGAAAAAATGCCGAGGTATTCGATGATGAAACCCGCGATTTCATCATGAGTGGGGACAATCCTCTCGATTTCAAGAATCTTCACTTTACTAAAACTGTCGAGGAATCAATAGCTCTGAATAAAAACAATGATCCGAAAATAATTATTTCGGCAAGCGGAATGGCAACTGCCGGTCGTATCAAGCATCACCTGAAACACCATCTCTGGCGTTCACAGTCCAGCGTTATTTTCGTAGGATATCAGGCGGAAGGAACATTGGGCCGAAGAATCAAGGACGGAGAAAAAAATGTCAAGATATTTGGAGAATCAATTCAGATAAATGCCGAAATCCATTCAATCGAAGGTTTTTCAGGCCATGCTGACCAAACTGGTCTCCTCAATTGGCTTAAGGGCTTCAATAAATTTCCAGAAAAAATCTTTATTGTCCATGGAGAAGATGATTCAAGAGATGGTTTCAAAAAACTCATTGACTCAACCTTCAATGTAAACGCAATAATTCCAAAGATGAACGAGGTATTTAATTGTAAAATGGAAACTGCAATACCTTTAGAAATCGTTGAAGAAGTTCTTTTGGCAGACACAAGCAATATAACAGAGCTACTTGCAGACTTGGCGCACTTAAAAGAAATCTACACTGCAACACTTGATAAAACAGAAAAGGTACTTGATGAAAAAGTCAAAGAAGACGAATTCATTTTGATAAAGAACAAGCTTATTGAAATGGAAAGAAATGCCATAAATCTTGGAATGCTCCTTGGTGACAGATACGAAGAGGAAGAATAGAAGGAGGGATTTCGATGGAACTTGCGCAACCGGATGCCAGCAAAATTTTAATTCGCAAAGCAAAATTAACAGATCTTGAAGGCATTTTTCAGTTAGCCAACGAAGTCGGATCAGCAAGAAAGAATATGAACACGGGTTTCCTAATAGACGATTACTCTGTAGATCCTGAAATGCATAAAAGAAGGTTTAAGGAATGCATAGTTGCAGAAAACTACTTCTATGTAGCAATTGAAAAAAGGAAACCCATAGCTTTCCTAATGGCTAATTCCATGGAAGAGTGGAATTCAATATGCCCGAATTGGAGGCAAATAGTACGCTGGCGGCCAGATTTTTACTGGACAAACATCAAAAACTTCGTATATTCCGAAAAAATGGCCGTCGATATAAACTATGCCGGAAAAGGTATCGCAAGCCTTCTTTACAAAAGCATGATTAGTGACATGCTTTCAAACAATATACACGACATATTTTCAGAAACTATAATAAGCCCTGTTCCCAATATGGCTTCATTGGGTTTTCGAAGAAAGCAAGGCTTCGATCTTGCAGGTGTAAGATACGAAGAGTTCCAGAAAAACATCGTCACAAATCTTGTATTCCATAAAAAAATCTAAACCGAAGGGATATGACTCCTTCGGTTTTTTCTTTTGCCTTCTTATTAAATTACGCTAGATCTTTTAAGTATCGGCATTACATACACCGTAGTCGACGCAACTACGAAAAGCTTTATCAAATCAGGCAACATAAACGGAATTAATCCTGCCGCCAATGTACCCGAAAAACCGATATCCTTTCCAAGAACAAAAGTTATTACCATATACAGATACGGCAATCCAATAAGATAAATCAAGACAGTTCCGAAAACAAGAATTGCCGACGCCTTTACTATTGTTAGTTTTTCCACTTTCTCGGAAAGTTTTCCTATTACATATGCCGCAAGCATGAAGCCCAAAAGATATCCGAAAGACGGACTGAGTACATATCCTGGTCCACTTGCACCATTTGCAAAAATAGGCGCCCCTAGAAGACCCACCAGAATATATACGGCCATTGCAGCAAAAGCCCTTCTGCCTCCCAAAATCAATCCCGAATACATAACAAAGACAGTCTGCAATGAAAACGGAACAGGTTGCATCGGTATCCTTATGAATGTTCCTATGGCTGTAAGTGCCGCAAACAATGAAATAAGAATCATATCTTTTGTCTTGAATCGCATAATTAAGCCCTCTTTTCATTTAATACTCTAATAATAACTGAAAAAAGAGGCTATTGTCAACTACAATCTTAATTTCAGTTAACAATACTATTCATTTTCTTGCTTCGCATCACTCTTCAACATTTTATTTAATAAGTTTTCATTGAATGGACATTCGGCTACGCAAATGCTGCAATCCGTACCCATCCTGCTCCATACCATATAGCATTTTTCAGCGCTGATAGCCGGCCATTCCATCTGACCGTCAACCATGCCCTTGCCACCTTCCGGTATTGCCTTAGAAGGACATTTTTCAACACAACGCATACATTTCATGCAAACGCTTTCGACTCCCATTTCGTCTTTATTGTCAGTTAGAAGTTCTAAATTCGTGGTCACAGCTCCAAATCTAACGCTTGAACCGAAGCGGCGCGTCAATACGAGCCCCGACTTTCCTATTTCCCCAAGTCCTGCATCGACAGCCATCTTTTGCACCATGGCAAGATAGTTGCCATCCATGTGGGTTCTTGCCTCATACCCAAGACTCCTTATATAATAAGAAAGCCACAGACCAATCACAGCCACGCTCACATAGCTCTTTACTCCCTCTATGCCCGACTCTACTTTCGGCGCCGTATTTATCATATTCCTGTCCATCTCAACAGCAAAAACTATAGCATGGGTGGCGTTGTCGAAAACATCTTGACCCCATACCTCCTTAGGTCTCCCACGGTGGGTGTAGTAATGCTCAGGCCTGACATCTGTTATGCCTACAAGATCCGCCCCAAAATAGCGGGTCCATTTCTTTATTTCTTCCGTTATCATCCCTATATCCAATTCTTTGGGTTTGACATCTGTTTTCTTATCAGCCAAATGCTTTATATCTGATAATAGCGCGAAGCCGGCATTTCCCACTGGACTTTTTATTTCATCAAATTCTACAGTTCCAGCTTCCCCATATCCAGGCCTTGAGCGCAGCATATCGTCAATGCCTTTTTTGTCAGGGTTCTCTGCATAATATTGTTCGTATATTTCATCTCCCTTTTCATAAGCAAGCCTAGAAAACATTATATCTCTCTCATCAACCTTTTTCATGGGAACCCTCCTCTTAATCTTATAATCATTATACATTACTGCAAAGATTTGTTTAAGTTACATTGCGTAATTAGTAAGAATCCCGTAACAGAAACATTGCCCCAGCTAAAAAATTTCAACGCTTCCATTTTACGTTATTTTAACCAATGTAAAAATAAAAATAAGGTCATCGTTTAAAGGATGTCCTTATTTTTATTTTTGCAACACTAATTTTTAATCAAATGAATCTAAACCATACGAACTGCTGCCATTGGACATACCTTAAGGCATGCTCCGCATCCAGTACATTTTTCATGATCCACAGTAGGCACTTCCGCTTTAAAAAAACCTGTCTTCTTTTGGGCCACAGCATTCACCGGACAAACCCGTTTTACCGGACAAAAAGGTGATTGATCACATTTCTTTGAATTTATTACTGCTTTCTTTGACATCTTATCCCCCCAATTCCATATCTCTACAATTTCATACAATATACCCTAGTAGGGTATATTGTAGCATGCTTTTAAACCCCGCGCAAGTCCATTTTAAACACTATATGCTTATCTATTCCATTGAAAGCACTTCGTATCCAGCATCTTCAATAGCAAAACGAAATTCAGAATCCCCCACTTCCCTTAACATTCTAAGCTTTGCGCTTCCTTCTTCTATATCTACCACGACATTTTCGACTCCTTTGATTTCAAGCAATGCATCCTTAACTCTCTTTTGGCAATGCTCGCATGTCATTCCTTTAATCATGATTTTCTTGTTCATTTTTTCCTCCTTGTAATAGTTACAGATATCAGTTGGTAGCTGGCAGTTGGCAGTAAATACAAAAACGTTTAAACCCAAAATGTGTTTTCTATGTTTTGTTTTGTCTTTTGCTTTTACTTTTATTTGCTACTGCTTGCTGTTCTTTCTTTGCTTCTGTCTTTAAAGCTTTTTTTCACTTACTACTTACTTCTGTTATTAACGTTTTCTACTTTCCACTTTCCACTTCCTACTTTTTTGTCAACG
>CAZTZB010000004.1:52278-73190 GCA_964617505.1 uncultured Peptostreptococcaceae bacterium
TGCATTGCCCACAACCGAAACACTGCTCATGGACATTGCCGCTGCAGCTATCATCGGATTAAGAAGCGGTCCGCCGAATAAATGGAGCAGACCCGCCGCTATTGGTATACCCGCTGTATTATATGCGAAGGCCCAAAACAAATTTTGCTTAATGTTTCTTATTGTGCTTCTGCTTAACTTTATAGCTGTTACAACATCTGTAATTTTGCTGTGCATCAGCACTATATCCGCGGACTCCATTGCAACATCTGTACCGCTTCCTATTGCAATTCCAATATCTGCCTGAGCAAGAGCCGGAGCATCATTTATACCGTCTCCAACCATTGCAACTATTTTACCTTTACTCTGAAGCTTTCTAACTTCATCAGCCTTGTCTCCTGGAAGAACTTCCGCTAGAACCGATTTTATGCCAACCTTGTCCGCTATTGCGAGTGCCGTCTGCCTATTGTCTCCAGTAATCATATAAACGTCTATCCCTAGTGCAGTGAGTTCCTCTACTGCCTTCGCGCTATCTTCTTTTATAACATCTGCTATACCAAACACGCCGTCTGCCAAGCCATCTATCGAACATATTACCGGTGTCTTCCCTTCCAGCGAAAGCTTTTCAAGCGATTTCTCTATTGTTTCTCCAAGCATGATGCCTCTGTCATCAAACAGCTTCCTATTTCCTATTAGCACTTTTTTTCCTTCAATCTCGGCTTCAATACCCTTTCCAGTATATGATTTAAATACTTCCGGTCGCTTGAGTTCATAGCCAAGAGATTCAGCCTTCTTGACTACAGCATCGCCAAGTGGATGTTCCGATACTCTTTCCGCAGACGCTGCAATCCGAAGTATATCTTCTTGCGACCTGTAGCTAAAAACAAGAATATCTGTAACTTCCGGCTGGCCCTTAGTTATTGTTCCGGTCTTGTCAAAGACAATTGCATTAATCTTGTGCGCAGTTTCAAGAGCTCCGCCACTTTTGATAAGAACCCCATAGTCAGCCCCCTTGCCCGTACCAACCATAATGGCAGTCGGAGTAGCGAGTCCCAGTGCGCAAGGACAGGCTATTACAAGAACTGAAATGAAAATCGTAAGCGAGAATACCGCTCCCTCTCCTGCTATATACCACGCCAAACCGGACAAAACCGCTGCCGCCATGACTGCTGGAACGAAATAGCCTGCAATCACATCTGCCAACCTTGCTATGGGAGCCTTGCTCCCCTGGGCCTCCTCAACAAGCTTGATTATCTGAGACAAGACCGTATCCTTGCCAACCTTCTCGGCTTCGAATATGAGACTGCCATTCTTGTTTATGCTTGCGCCTATGACCTTGTCCCCTACATTCTTTTCTACCGGTAGGCTCTCGCCTGTAAGCATTGATTCATCTACTGAAGAATGTCCGCTTTTGACAATCCCGTCCACCGGTATTTTTTCGCCAGGCTTCACTACAATAAGGTCGCCGCTCTCTACTTCGTTTATAGGGATCTCGATCTCGGAATTTCCATGCATAACGGTCGCCTGTTTCGGTTGAAGACCTGCAAGCTTCTTTATTGCCTCAGAGGCCTTTCCCTTAGATCGAGTTTCAAGGAACTTTCCAAACAAAATCAAGGTTATTATAGTTGCCGCCGTTTCAAAATACAGCTGAGAGGCGTAGGACACGTCTCCCGAAGAAATGCGAATCAAAGCATAAATTCCGTAAAGAAAAGCCGCGCTTGTACCGACCGCTATTAGTGAATCCATATTAGGACTGCCCTTAAACAAGGTCCTGAATCCTACAGTGTAAAACTTGTATCCCGCAGCCATCACTGGTATAAGCAGAATGAGTTGCGCTATGGCAAAATTCATAGGATTAGACATAGGGTTTACAATAGTCGGCAATGCAATTCCAACCATGTGCCCCATGGATACATAAAGAAGTGGAATAGTGAAAATTGCCGATATAATCAATTTCGTTTTCATCGTTTTTATTTCTTTGTTTTTTCGCTCTTTATCCACATCGTGTTCAATAGATTCCTGCTCTATCTCGAGAGGAGTGTAACCTGCCTTTTTTATGGCAGCTTTTATTTCAGAAAGCCGCACTAGCTTGCTGTCGTACATTATTGTCGCCTTTTCAACTGCAAGATTTACATCCGCAGACTCTATCCCTGCAAGTTTGTTGATCGCCCGATCAACCGCAGCTACGCAAGAGGCTCATGTCATTCCCGCAACAGGAACTACAACCTTCCTTATTTCCTTATCCTCCAAAGCCTTATAGCCCGCTTTTGCAACCGCCTCAAATATGGCTTCTTGATTAAGCTTGCTTTCATCATACTCTATAGTCATCTTCTCTACTGCCAGGTTGACTTCAGACTTGGATACACCTTCAAGTTTAGCAGTAGATCTTTCCACGGCCGCCGAGCAAGCCGAGCATGTCATACCCTCTATTTTAAATGTTTTTTTCATTTGATCACCTCTCTTTTGTTCTTTTTATATTTACCCTATCAGGCAAATGATACTCATTTACAATATCTTTACATTTCAATTATATCTCCATGCAATGAGATTGTATGTAACATATGTTACACTTATGAAGAGGTGATGATATGGACATAAAAGAAATACTCGAGAAATCAAAACTATTTGATGGCATCGATTCACCGGAGAAGTTATTCGCATCTAGCGATTTGGAATTAAGGCGATATGTTTCCGGCGAAACTATAGCATCGACATTCGATGATTGCATCAATCTTGCAATTATAGTTTCAGGAAGTGCCGAAATACAAAATATATATCCTTCCGGAAAGGTGTCTAGCCTAAAAAAGCTTGCTGCTTCCGATTTATTCGGCGAAAGCATAATTCCCGGAAAAGTTCATTCATATCCATCAGACATAGTCGCCATTAAAAATACGGAGATTCTTTTTATACGCAAGTCCGCCCTTATACAGGCGGTAAAAACAAATAAGAATCTCCTTGAAAACTATATAGCCCTACTTTCAAAAAAGCTTCTAATGATGAATGAAAAAGTAAAAATGCTCTCCCTTGAGACACTCAAAAAGAAACTCTGTTGGTTTATCATTGATCTTTATGAAAAACAAAATTCCCTCACTCTTAAAAATCCCTACAATCAGGAAGAAATAGCGAATATGCTCGGTTCACAAAGGCCATCCGTTTCCCGGGAAATAAACCACATGCAAAAAGACGGCCTAATCGAATACAGTCGAGGCTTCATAAAAATAAAAAATCTCAGCAAGTTGAAAAGCATGCTGAGATAGTCATTTTCCTATATTATTTTCGCGCGCGTAATAAAATAAATATTGTTGGGCAAATCCCTTCATCTCCCCGAAGTATTCTTCTGCAAAACGATTGATTTCTTCAGAAGTGCTTTTTGGGGGGAGATAGAAATACTCCATCGTCCTCTTAACCCATACATCCACCGGAAAGGTGTCCATCTTTTCCATAGAAAAAAGCAATATGCAGTCTGAAACCTTTGGACCTATCCCTTTAAGTTCAATGAGTTTTTCCCTGGCATCTGCCGTATCCATTTTGCAAAGGGATTCAAGCCACTTGCCCTTACCTGAAATTACTTTTGCGGCATTTAGGATATATTCATCTCTGTAGCCCGCTCCACAAGCCCGAATATCTTCAGCCTTAAGCCTTGCCAATCGATGTGCTGATGGAAACCCATAACGCCTTTTCCCCATGAATATTCCAAGATCGTCTCCATAATTCTCGCTCAAAGCCTCTACAATGCCTTTTATACGGCCAATTCCGTTGTTTGCAGAAATTATAAATGAAACCAAAGTCTCCCAAGGATCCTGATTAAGAATCCTTATCCCATGTCCAAAGGCAACAGCACTGTCCATAATCTCGTCAAGCTCCGAAAGCTTCTTTTCAATCATGGAGTAGTCTCTTTTCAAGTCGAAATAGTTGTCCCAGATATTATAAAAATCCTCTTCATCTGCATTTCGAAAGATTATAGTTAGACCTTCCTTTTGCACATTCAGGACTTTTCCATGGGCTATGCCCGTGTAGCTTCCATCAGCTTCCCTGTTCCATCTAAAGCACTGGCCGCATTCGAAGATATGGAACGGCTCGAAGTCAACTATTTCTTTTTTTATTATCCTTTCATTCATCATCTAAATTTCAACCCTTTCATGACACTTTTTCCCGACGGGAATTATTACAGACCTCATCCGCCGGATGAAGTGCTGCATGTTCCATTTGATGAAGTCTTTGCTATGAATCCGGAAACAAGTTTTACAGATTCCATTTTCCCGCAATACGGGCAACTTTTCATTTCATTTCTTTCTGAAATTGAAGATAGCTTTTCATATATTTGTCCGCATACTTTGCATTTATATTTATAGATTGGCATACAATACACCTCCTTGCAATTATTTTATACCCCCATATCGTATCTTTCAACAAAATAATGAATTGATGCAAAACAAAATCCTCCCGTTATATTTATCGGGAGGATTTCACTTTTTCTATGAATCTATTTAATACTTTTAAAAATTCCTACAGAATTCAATTATCTACTCCCCATATCATATAGATTAAGATAATCGGCGTTTATTAATTTAGTAGAATCTATTTGCCCACTTTCTGTCGACGGAATGCTTCCATCAAGCTGTCCCCTTATGCTTTCTGCTCTTAGTAAGTTAAACTGCTTAAGGGTTTCCACTCCCTTCAAGAATTCATCATATGAACAAAAGGCAGTTGGATCTTTTTCCACATATGGAGCTATCATGTCAGAAACATAATCGATTGTTTCCTCGAAATATCCGCTTTCAAAATATGATTCTATAAAGCTTGAAAATTCGCTATGGTATTGCTCCAAATACTCATCATCGGTCAGAATCTTGTCTAGCATTGGTCGATTTTCCTGAACATTGTTTGCAGTTGGAGTATCAATTGGATAATTCACATAATCTGTCGCCGTTTCATCACGTCCATATATGAAAGTACCAAAGCTAAGATTATAATCCCATCCTATCATAGAGAGCAGTCCATCTTCCTCGTAAAGATAGTAATTGTGGAGCATTGAACCGGTATAGCTATCAAAGTTTAACAGATAATTATGAACAACAAAGTAATCTATTACCTCATCAACATTAATAACCGATTCCAGCTCCTCGCCAGTGCTCAATTGCTTGAGCGCCGCGATAAGCGTATCCTTTTCGCTATCCGACACATCCGTTTTTGCATTGTCAAATATATCGGAATAGCTGTCATAATCATCATCTGTATATTCAAGTGTTGCGCCGTTAGAACTCGAATCTCCCATATCACCAGCTCCGCCTGGCCTTCCCATATTACCACCACCCATATCGGGCCTTTCTGGTCGCATATTTGCGCTAGCTTCATCGCCTTCAGCCATATCACCAGGAAGCATATTAGCATCATCCATTTCCGGTCTTTCCGGTGGCATGTTCGCGCTATCTTCATCGCCTTCGGCTATATCCATTTGAGGCCTTTCCATCATTCCTCCAGCTCTGTCATTAGATGTTTCCGGTTTATATAGATTTCCGTCTGAGTCATCACCATAAACCCTGTCAATAAAAGAATCTTCTACTGCCTCAACCGCTAGGTAAAGTCCCCAATCTTCGCCATTTACTGTAATGTATGCATAGCTTGCAAGTGGAGCATCTGCATCCATGTAATCTAACATTTGATAACCCAGATAGTCTTTAAGATATGTGTTGTCTTGGTATATGTTGTTTAGACACAATTTATCCAGTCCAAAGTATGAAATCGAATCGTCATAATGGTCAAATTCTATCTTGAAGCTATATCTATCCGAGTCGCTGCTTACTATATCTCTAAGTGAGCTATTCCCTTTTGTACGTATTGCTACATTTTTTATTGCATTGTTGTCGATTACAATTGTGCTAAATATATACTCCTTATCAGCTCCATTTTCAAGCATTTCTTCCCAATCGTCTTCATCTACAACAATATCAATTGTATGAACAATGCTATCATCAAATAACATTGTTTCATAAGGAAGTTCAGTGGACATAGCGCTTACACCCAATGCTTCACCGTTCACAACCAATATAGTGGCAAGCAATGAAAAGCAGATTATTATTATGCACACAATGTTTGTATATTTATGTTTGATCATTGTTATATCCTCCACTACTATCCCATGTAGTCGCCATTGTAGCTAACAAGTATTGCGTTATTTACACCCTCAAGATCCGCCAATTTGTTGATAAATTTCGTATCTTCGTTTATGAGTCTTACTTCATAGTTCAGTTCAATAATTCCTTTGCTCACGGTTTTGCTTTTTATAACGCTCTTTTGAACATTGCCTGCTAAGAATGCTTGCACGCTCTCTTCCGATGCTTCTCCATCGCATGTAACAACTACAATATACGGGCTGTCAGAAGATTTCTTGTTTGAAAAAAGCACCATAACTATTCCTATGAAAAGGCTTCCGAAAACAGCCAAGGGTATCATCCCCGCTGCCAAAACTATTCCTACTGCTATCGACCAAAACAGAAAGGCAATATCAAGGGGTTCTTTTATAGCTGTCCTAAATCGTACAATAGATAGTGCACCCACCATTCCAAGAGATAGCACTATATTGCTTGTTACCGCCAATATTACAAGCGCCGTTATCATCGGAAGTGTTATAAGAAGCAATCCAAAGCTTGATGAATACATCACTCCCGAAAAGCTTTTCTTGTATGCATAGAATATAAGTATCCCCATTGCAAATGCTAAAGTAAGTGCCACAACCATATCAAACATTGATACCGATGTTATATTGTCTAGAAAATTCGATTTAAAAATATCACTGAAAGTCATTTTATTTCTCCTTTTATATTTGTTTTTTTATTGTTTGCTCATAAATCAATTTATTTTATTTTAAATTCTAGTCTGTCTATCCGTATACTCGACATATACCATATTTTGAAAAAGCCGAAGTATGTAAATCTCCCAGATTCACAATGCTGCGCACTACTTCCGGCAAGAAATTATCATATTTCACTTCTAGTATCATATATTTTTCGCCGGCGGTTATTAATGGGGCATCTTTATTTAAAAAGTCTGTATTTAATAAGCTTGTTCTAATATTTCTATCGATGGTTACCCTCACATTTCCCGCCTGCATTATAAAGGGCTCTCTCGTATATTCAACAATTGTTTGCGGTCTAAGCATCTGCCCTTTAATTTTGCTATACAGTTCAAGAATCAAGTCGTCATCGCTACCAAGCATCCATTCATATTTACCGTTAATAATATCTGCTACTTGCTCCGCGGATATCTTTGTAGATTTCTTGTTGCATAGACTATTTATCTTACTCTTTCTTTCTAGCCTGATAAAAGATGTATCATCATTATAAAGCCGTATTCGAAACTTCTCCCGACGATTAACTCCATCTATTTTTTCTCTTAAGGCCTTGTCAAATATATTGTCGAAGTATAGACTTTTAATTTGATATTGACCCTCAGGACCTGCATTGGCATCGGCCTTCATGACCGCCTGTAATCTTTTCTTTAAAATCAAGTAATCTGAGTAATTGATGTATTGCTTGAATTCATGTCTTAATTTCATTTCATCACCTCCAAGATTTATTATGTCTTTATTATGCCTGCCCAAGCTTAAAGCAAGCTTGAAAAAAAGTACACATTTAAAATTTTTAAAAAAAAGTACACCCTTGCGCTTTAAACGCAAGGGTGTACTTTTCCCTATCACTTTTAACTGTTAAGAATAACTCTAAATACTATATATTCTCCTTTTTTGCTTTCCGCTTCAATTTTCCCCTTATGCATATCTACAATGCTCTTAACCAATGAAAGCCCTATCCCGTAGCCACCGGTTTCTCTAGCTCTTGAATCATCGGTACGGTAGAACTTGTCGAACAACCTATCCTTTTGTGCCTCAGTCACTCCCTGCCCCTCATTAAATACTTCAATTATCCTTTTATTTCCCCTTTTAAAAAGTTTTACGGATATCTCGCTTCCCTTATTCGAATATTTAACAGCGTTATCTATAAGGGCTTCAATCATTTTCTTTATGCTCTGCTCATCGCCCCTGTACAAAACACTCTCCTCTATATCATATTTAATTTTTCTGCCATGCTCAAAAGCCACTACCTCAAAAGGCAAGACCGTATTAAGAATTGCATGACTTAGATTAAACTCGGAAAACACTATGTTTTCACCTGCTGCTTCGGTTTTAGCAAGCACCAGCAACTCATGGATCAGACTATTCATACGCTTGGTTTGTATTTTCATTTGCGACAGCCATTTGTTTTGGCCTATTTCCATCTCAAGCACATCTACATTTGCAGAAAGAATAGACAAAGGAGTCTTGAGCTCATGGCTTGAATCAGCAATAAACTGCTTTTGCTTTTCAAAGGCCTCCTCAACAGGCTTTGTAATAATTTTCGACAACACAGTTACTATAATAAGCAAAATAACTACACTGATTACACCAATTGCATATGAAAGGTTTCTAAGATTATTCATCATGACATCCTGCAAGCTGCTGTCCGCAAATACGATGATTTTTCCATACTCCTTATCCCTAATTATATAACGCATACCATCAATTTCACCCGTATCTTCACTGTTTGCCAATGCTTCTTCAATATAAATTTCTATTTCCTCTTCGGAAAAACTCAAGTTTTCTTGAGTAATTTCAATTAAAGTTCCGTCTGAATCTATTCTAGCCGCAAATCCCTGAATGAGATTCGGCCTCCCCGGTGGCGGGACATTAATATCAACCTTCTTTTCCAGCATATTCCCATCATGCAAAATCATAGTATTCATATGCTCAGTTATCTGCCTGTCCCAGTTGATGTCCATGTATACATTCATCGATACAAGAATTGAAGCAAGAAGAATAAGTAGCGACACCATAGTAATGGTAATGAATTTTATACGCATTCTTTTAATCATCACTAACCTCCAGTGAATATCCGACACCTCTATGAGCCTTAATTTTAACTTTTGAACCTATTGCCAACAATTTCTTTCTCACAAAAGATATATATACCTCAACCGAATTGTATTCGCCATCGAAATCGTAGCCCCATATCTTTTCTACAAATTGCTCCTTGGAAATGATTTGCTCTGGATTGCTTATCAGCATCTCGAGTATCTGATACTCTTTTAGGCTAGCCTTAATTTCATCATTCTTGGTAGCAATCCCAAGTGTGTTCTTATCTATTATGATATCTCCAAAAGATTTGTCGTCTCTTATGAAAACTTCTTTTCTACGAGTCACAGAACGAACCCGCGCGAGCAGTTCGTCTGTATTGAAGGGTTTTGTAATATAATCGTCTGCGCCACAGTCTAAGCCCTTAACCTTATCCTCGATTTCGGATTTTGCCGTTAAAAGCAGCACTGGAGTGGACTCCCCCTTCTCCCTTAATTCGCAAAGCATTTCGATTCCATTCATACCTGGCAGCATTATATCAAGCAGTATGGCGTCATATACACCTGTAACAGCATAGTCTAAACCGTCAATGCCATCAAACACCGCATCCACCGCATAATTATTCTTCTTTAGGATTTCAGTCAAAACATTCGAAAGTGCTATCTCATCTTCTACAATCAATATTCTCATTTGCGCCCCCTATGGTTTGCTCTAATCTATCTGAATATAGAAATATTATAGCACAAAGCTTGAAAATAGCTTGAAACATGCGTCCATAACCTTCGTATATATATACAGATTTACGCCAAAAAACCGGCTTCTTTTTAAGAAGCCGGCCTGACATTTAAAAATATTCCTATTGTTCCTTTGTTTTTAGTAATCTATAACTTAAAGCAATCATGAGAAATGCAGGTACAAGCATTATTTGTGTTGCTGCCATTAATCCATAGCTATCCGAAATTCTTCCAATCAAGAGGAGACCCATTGCCCCTATACCCCCCGCAAATCCCATGGTCCAACCATAACTTGCGCTAGTATTATTGGGCATTAAATCATGTGAAATGATTACTATCGGTGTATTACTCGCGCTAAGCATTATTCCAACAAATGCAAATGTAATAGCAGCAACAATGCCTTCACCAAAAATTACCCCTAGCATCAATACACCTACCATTCCATTAAACAGCATAAGACTTATCCTGCTACCATAGCGATCATTCATGAACCCTCCGAACATTGTACCAATCGGAACTAAAAATAGATTTAGAGATAAAAGTACTCCTGCCATCTTCAAATCCAATCCTTTCATGACCATAATCTGTATTCCAAACGCAGTAAGTCCCTTTCTTATAAAATTTTTATTTACAGATACCAAGAATAATACAGAAAGTCTCTTAACATTTACAATTATTGACCCTTTGATTTTTTTACTCTTTTGAGATACTCCAGATTTTAATTCTACTTTCCCAACCCCAGCCCAAAACATAATACCGGCCGTTATAATTCCAGGAATAATAAGTAAAACAAGACTTTTAAGACCGTAACGATGAACTAGCGGCAGAGCAACAGCAGGTGCAACAGCTGCCGAAAAACCTCCAATACTCATGAATACAGACAAAATCTTCCCTTTGGATTCTCTTCCTAGCTCTACTACAGTTGACGTTCCTAGCGGATGAAAAAGAGCGGAAGCCAAGGCTCCAAGCGCAGCCACTCCCAAAAGTAGATAGTAATTCTGTACCAATCCTGCTATGCTCATCCAAAACGCAATCCAAATAACCGACCAAATAAGCAGATAGGGTTTTCCATGCCTATCAACAAAACTGCCCACAAAGGGTTGTGCAAAAGATCCAAAACTGGTTATTACGAAAGCAAGCATTCCCTGCTGCGTCATGCTAAGTCCAAGACTTTCTGCGAAAATAAAAGAAATCGGCGGAATAAGTCCCACATAAAAATCGTTCATGAAATGACCTGCAGATAAAGAGGCCAGCTTGTGAAATCTTTTTTTAATCGTTTCAGTAACTTTTTCTTCTTTTAAATTAGTATCCATTATTTATTCCTTTCTAAAATCATATGTGCCCATTTTATCATATAATGCATTGAAAACACCCATCGTTTAATTTATATCGATAATAATTGAATCACATTGATAGCGACTCAAGAAAGGTACAGCTTGTGGGCAACCCTGCAAATCATATGAAAGCTATCAACAAAATTCATCCTTATGTGGATATCCTTCATATGAAAGTCTAAAGCTGCAATCCGTACATATCTTCAAGCTTCTCGCTCAAGTATATATGCGCATCATCAAGCCCTTGGTTGTATATATCAGGACCAATTTTTTCTATAATGAAATCAAAAATCAACTGCGCCCCCAAATCACCCAAATTCTCATCTCTCTCTTCGGAAAAATATTTTTTTATTTCTCTTATCATGGCTTTTTTTCTATCTTCTTTAAAAACTATTCTGCTTTCCTTCATTCTCAATAGCCTCCTTCGTTCTATGTATACGGAAAAAACTTTTTTTATAAATCTCTTTATGTATAATTTATCATATATTACGACACGGCAATGACATGTTTACACAATAAAATTCCCGCGTGGTGTCTTTATTCTACAACATCCGCGGGAAAATTTTCAACTGCACGTTATTTCAATATTTCAACATATTTATACGCAAAGCTAAGATCACTAAAACCAAGCTTTTTATAAAAGTCCTTAGCATTGGTTGTTTTGAGTCTCCATTGGGGAATTTCTACTAAATCGGGATGTTCCAATATGCTTTCAATAAGCCAACTCCCAAAGCCCTTCCCTTGGAAATTATCATCTATAACCACATCGCTTATATAAGCAAAGGTTGCATAATCCGTTATCACACGAGCAAATCCTATTTGCCAGTCCTCGCACAAAATTCCAAAGCACATGGAATTCTTTATAGATTTCTCTATTGTGGCTTTAGGCCTGTCACTAGCCCAATGCGTCGACCATAGAAGATCGCAAATGTGATCAATATTCATTTCTTCTTTAGTGGTTGTCATTGTATATTCGGGTTCGATTTTTAGCGCCAACATGGGAATTCCTCCTATTTCAAAATACTATTTCGTATTATTATATATTGTGTTGTATATTTATGCAAGTTTATTTTTGATTTTTCTCTTGCTTTCTCGTATTTGTCGTCAATGAAAAATAATAAAGTGTATTTCGTTTTTTTCTGGGTAAGTAAAATATTGAAGAATATATTTATTGCTCACAAAACCTTCTTAAAGGGTTATTGGAATAATGTTTAAAGCAAAAGGGACAGGCATCGCCTGTCCCTTTTGCTTTAGTCTCGACTTCATTTTACACTCTTTTCTACTTTTAATAATATTTCGTTTCTCCTCATGAATGGAGGAGTTATGGGCGGATTATATCTTGCGACGATTGCATTTGATATTACTCTGTATCCTTTAGACTCGAGCCAAAGTTTAAGATGCCCGCTCATGTTCAAAAACTTCTCTTGCTTCCAAAGACCCGAGAATCCAATGACTCCGTAAATTCCCTCCGACACATGCCTAACGGCAAGCGAATTGTCCAAAGGCTGCGGCAAGTCTTCAAACGAAAGATCCCTTGGCATAACAAATGCTGTTTTCATAGAATTTTCATCCATTTCACTCAAGACCGGTGCAGTCATAGATATTTTAAGCGATTTATCGTTTCCACCACTTATATATCTAAATATATCGTTGAATCCGCTGTCCATCCCATTGCCAATTTCTTTTGATATTTCCACTATGTTATAGCCCTTATATGAACGGATTTCCATCTTATCCTCTTTCAAAACAACATCATAATCAGTTTGTTCTATTAATGGCATTAATATCCCCTCCTTTGCTATCATAATACCCTCTTTAATCCAAGAAACATCAAAAGCAATAAAAAAAACAACCGCTATTACAGCGATTGCAAATTATGATTCATTTCTTCCTCGTATAATCTTGTTGTTTCCGGATTCATTGGATTAACACCTGCCAAAGGGTATCTAACTCCCATTGCCTCATACTTGGATAAACCCAATGTGTGATAGGGCAATAGTTCAACCCTTTCGGCGTTTTCAAAGCTTTCTACAATTCTTTCAAGTTTTTTCATATGCCCTGTGCTGTCTGTCATACCCGGAACGACCACATGCCTTAGCCACACTTTCTTTCCGGATTTTCTGACCTCATCCGCAAACCTATGGAATTCGTTCATGTCTCCTCCAGTAAGCTGCTTATATCCCAAGCTGTCAACATGTTTTATATCCAATATTACAAGGTCCGTATATCTTAGAATTTCTGCGTAGCGCCCTATTCCGAAGCCTGCCGTATCAAGCGCTGTATTAAGCCCTGCCGCCTTGCATTTCTTTAAGAAATCAATCAAAAAGTCTGCTTGCATGAGTGGCTCTCCACCTGAGCATGTGACGCCGCCTCCGGAACGATCGAAATAAGGCTTGAATCGCAATGCTTTATTGAGTAGTTCATCGGCTTCCGTTTCCGCTCCACCGTCAAATTTCCATGTATCAGGATTATGGCAATAAGCACATCTCAATCGGCATCCCTGAAAAAAGGCAACGAAACGAACCCCCGGTCCATCAGAAAGTCCCAATGTCTCTATAGAATGAATTCTTCCCTTCATGGTTTCTTCCTCCTTAAAGGCTTTCATGGAAGGTTCTTTTAACTACTTCCATCTGCTGTTTTCTTGTAAGTCTATTAAAATGCACCGCATATCCAGAAACCCTTATTGTCAGTGAAGGATATTTTTCGGGGTGATCCATAGCCTCAAGCAATATCTCCCTATTCATTACGTTAACATTCAAGTGATGGGCTCCTTGACCAAAATAACCGTCTAATATATAGGCAAGATTGCTTTTTCTGTCTTTTTCCTCCTTGCCCAAGGCGGCAGGAATTATCGAGAATGTATTTGAAATTCCGTCTTCGCAAACGGCTCTATATGGTATCTTTGCCACTGAATTAAGAGAAGCCAAACTTCCATTAATGTCTCTTCCATGCATTGGATTGGCCCCGGGAGCAAACGGCTCTCCCCTCTTTCTTCCGTCAGGAGTAGAGCCTGTTTTTTCTCCATAAACCACATTAGATGTTATGGTTAGAACCGAAAGCGTATGTCTCGCATCTCTATAAGTTTTATGCTTTTTTAATTCCTCGGAAAATTTGCTGACAATCTCTACCGCCAAATCATCAACGCTATCATCGTCATTGCCAAATGCCGGATAATCTCCTTCTATTTCAAAATCGACCGCCAAGCCATTTTCTCTTATAGGTCTCACTGATGCGTATTTAATTGCGCTCAAAGAATCCGCCGCAACCGAAAGTCCTGCAACCCCAAATGCCATGAGTCTCTCAACTTCCGTATTGTGAAGCGCCATCTGTCCAGCTTCGTAAGCGTATTTATCATGCATATAATGTATTATATTCATTGTGTTTACATAAAGCTCTGCAATCTTTTCAAGAACCTTGAAATACTTGGCTTTTACCGTTTCAAAATCAAGCATTTCATCTTCTATCGGTTCAAGGCCCTCAAGTATCCTTACTCCCTTTATCTCATCGATACCTCCGTTTATGGCGTATAGAAGGGATTTTGCAAGGTTGCATCTGGCTCCAAAGAACTGCATCTGCTTACCTATGGTCATTGCGGAAACGCAACACGCTATTCCGTAGTCGTCTCCGTACACCGGTCTCATTAGCTCATCGCTTTCGTATTGCAAGGCCGCGCTTTTTATTGACATCTCAGCGCAATAAGTTTTGAATGCCGCAGGCAAGCTTTCAGACCACAAAATAGTCATATTTGGTTCCGGGGCCGGTCCTAGATTATCTAAAGTATTAAGGAATCTGTAGGAGGTCTTGGTAACAAGGGTCCTTCCGTCGATTCCCATTCCACCTATTGATTCCGTAATCCAGTTAGGATCGCCGGCAAATAGTTCGTTGTAGTCGGGTGTTCTCAGATGTCTAGCCATACGCAATTTAATAACAAATTGATCTATTAATTCTTGCGCCTGTTTCTCAGTCAATAAACCCTTTTCAATATCCCTATTGATATAAATATCCAAGAAAGTACTGGTTCTCCCTAGCGACATTGCCGCTCCATTATTTTCCTTAATCCCAGCCAGATATCCGAAATAAAGATATTGAATGGCTTCGCCAGAAGTTTCTGCCGGCGACGAAATATCAATATCATATGCCCTTGCCATACTCTTAATAGCTTCTAAAGCACGTATTTGCTCAGACAATTCCTCCCGCAAACGAATCGTGTCTTCTATCATAGGTAAATCGAGTATTTTTTTATCGTGTTTTTTTTGCTTGATTAGAAAATCAATCCCGTAAAGAGGAATACGTCTGTAGTCTCCAATTATCCTTCCTCTTCCATAGGCATCCGGCAAGCCCGTCAAAAGCCCGGCGCTTCTTGCTCTTCTCATCGCCGGAGTATATACGTCGAAAACCCCGTCGTTATGGGTTTTTCGAACCCTTTTTAAAACCGAAAGTGTTTCCTCATTAAATGCATATCCATAATCTGCAAGCGCCTCGTCAGCCATTCTTAGCCCGCCATTGAAATTAACCATTCGCTTAAGAGGGGCGTCAGTTTGAAGCCCTATGATACTTTCATTCTCCCTATCTATATAACCTGGTTTGAAATTATCGATACCTGAAAAATGCTCTGTATCTATATCAAGAACACCCTTCTTTTGTTCAAGTATCAGCAATTCTTCACATTTTCCCCAAAGCTTTTTCGTCTTTTCACTCGCTTCCTCAAGGAAGCTTTCATCACCATCATATGGAATATAGTTTTTCTGTATGAAGCCTCGGACATCAATTTCATTAGTCCATATTCCTTCATTAAAGCCTTCCCACTCATTCATTTCCATAAAAAAATCCCCCTCGACAATTACTAATCGAGCCCGGGATTCTTCAAAAAACAAAGACCACCCGGACTTATCGCCCAGGCGGTCGGCATATTAAAATCACACTCCACGTGGTTTATTCCACTTCCGCCAGTCATGTGATTGATTCATCATTTATCTTTTATTGTATCTATATAATAGCAACTTCTTAACATTGTGTCAATATATTTTTAATAATATTCGTATTTAAGCACTGTTTCAGTATTCTGATAACTTTATTGTTCGTGTTTATTCGTCTATGCTGCAAACATCACCCTTAACTCCACCGCCCGCCATTTGCCGCGCCAGATACCAAGCTACTATAGCCGCCACAATATATGAAACAATGAGTGCTCCGAAAACTCCTTTGATACCCAGAAATTTAGAGCCTAGCAAGGCCATTGGAATGTATAATACAAACATCTGTCCAAGCATAACAGCGGCAGCCCTAAATGGCTTATGGAGAGCATTCATTACGGATACTGAAATCCTAAGAACCCCATAGGCTCCATATCCTAGCGGCACCAATCTCAAGTAAAGAATAATTACGGAAATGACCTTAGGGTCATCGCTAAAAAGCGCAGCCAATTTCCCTGCAAACAAAGCAATTATTCCATAAAGCAAAAGCATTGACACAATGGAAAATCTATAGCTCAGTTTCATACCCTGCATGACACGGTCGCATCGACCGGCTCCGTAATTCTGTCCCACGAATGGAGTCATAATTACAGAGAGCGCCATGACTACTATAAGAGCAAAGCGTTCAAATTTTGCCGCAACACCAAAACCTGCAACCGCTCCTATTCCATAGGTCGACAAAATTCCAGTGATTATTCCAATTCCAACCGGCTGAATAACCCTGGTTAAAGCATTTGGTATTCCAATATAAAGAATTTTCTTCCACGAAACAAGGGTTCTTTTTATCGTCAGATTCCTAAAAGAGACTATACCGTCCCTCCAAACAAGCACATATATAGCCACGGCAAATGTTGTCATCCTCGAAAGTACCGTTGCAAAAGCAGCGCCAGCTACTCCCATAGCCGGAATTACTCCCCATCCGAAAATGAAGATGGGATCAAGCGCAGTATTTACAAGAGCCGCTATCATCATTACTATTCCTGGCGTTTTGGTATCACCCAGGGCGCGCATGCTATTGTTTCCAACCATAGGGATAACGACAAAGATTACTCCGGCGTACCAAATCTGCATGTAGGACTTTATATAAGGCATTACAGCGTCACTTGCTCCGAGGAGGCTAAATAAAGGCTCGATTGTCGCAAAACCTACAACAATAAAAACTCCCGTCACGACCAGTCCCAAGCTTAGGCTGTCTGTCGCATACCTAACTATTTCACTCTGATCACCCTTTCCGATTGCCCTTGAAAGAACAGAAAGCGTCCCTGTGCCGATACCAAGCGAGATGCTGTTTATAATAAGCACGACCGGGAAAGTGAATGTAAGCGCAGCAAGCTGATTCGTTCCCAGCCTGCTAACAAAATATGTGTCTACAAGATTGAATGCAATGAGGCCGAACATTCCAAACATCATTGGAAGCGTCAATCTGAATAACATTTTTTTGATATCGCCGCTTGTAAGCTTGGCCTTAATCTCTCTATTCATAGTCAATTCCTCTTGTTCTTTTTAATCATTATACCATTAAGGATACTTCAACTCTTACCTTGTCATTAGCTGCATAAAAAAATCGGACAAGGTGCCTGTCCCCCTGTCCGATTTATCTATTTCATACTGTTGAAACGATTTATGTTGCCATGGCGGCCATAAGCTTACCTTTTGACAATATGCCTACCAAACGTTTTTCATCGTCAACAACTGCCAGTGGATATAAAGACTCAATGGATTTATTGAAAACATCTCCAATATAATCTTCCGGTGAAACAACAAGGTAATCTGTCCTAAGAATATCCTTAAGCATTTTGCCTGTCTCAACTGCCTTTACGCAGTCATTCACAGTAACTATGCCCACCGGAGACCTGTTTTTATCGACAATATACACCATTTCCACATCGGCGTCGCTCATCATTTTTATGATAAGCTTAGGCGTATCTCCGAGCTTACCGGAGTTTCTTGTAGCTTTCATTATGCTTTTAATTTTAAATACTTTGGTCCTATCAATATCCCTTACAAAATCTTCAATGTATTCATTGGAAGGATTGTTTAAAATATCCTCAGGATAGCCAATTTGAACGATTTTTCCGTCTTTCATTACAGCAACCCTGTCCCCGAGTTTAAAAGCTTCGTTGACATCATGGGTTATAAATACGATTGTATTCTTTAATTTCGCTTGTATATCCAATAATTCATCATGCATTTCTCTTCGAATCAAGGGATCCAAAGCGCTGAATGGTTCATCCATAAGAAGAATTTCAGGGTTATTGGCCAAAGCCCTTGCCAATCCAACTCTTTGCCTCATTCCTCCGCTCAGCTGGCTAATCATGCTTTCTTCCCAGCCTTCGAGTCCAACAGCCTTAATTGTGTCCATAGCAATTTTAAAACGATCCATCTTCGGCACTTTCTTAACTTCTAGGCCATATTCCACATTCTGAACGACAGTCCTATGATTGAAAAGTCCAAAATGTTGAAAGACCATGGCAACCTTGTTTTGCCTCAGGTTTTTCAATTTTTTCTTATCATATTTGACTATATCTTCCCCATCTATATAGATTTTGCCGGAAGTAGGTTTATTTAATAAATTTAGGCATCTTATCATTGTTGATTTTCCGCTTCCGGAAAGCCCCATTATGACAAACACTTCGCCTTCATAGATTTCAAAACTTGCATTGCATATTCCAACGGTATTTCCTGTCTTCTTGAGTATTTCCTTTTTTTCCATTCCAAGCTCAATTAATTTCAATGTTTCCTTTGGATTCTTTCCGAACACCTTGTTCAAATTTTCAACCTTTATCTTGGGTTCCACTTTCCCACCCCCGTTATTCATATTTATACCTGTCTGCAAAAGCCTGGGTCAACCTGTCGATTATTATGGCCATAAACACAACACACGTTCCGGCCTCGACACCCATGGCTATATCAATTCTGTTTATTGACGTTAGTACACTTAGCCCCAAACCCCTTGCACCGATCATGGATGATATAACAACCATCGCCATCGCCATCATTGTAGTCTGGTTTATACCCGCCATTATGGTAGGCATAGCCTGCGGTATTTCTACCTTTAGCAGAGTCTGCCACGGAGATGCACCAAAAGAATTGGACGCTTCAACCATTTCCTTTGAAACCGAGTGTATTGCGAGATTTGTCAACCTTATAACCGGCGGCAAGGCATAAATCGTCGTTGCGAAAACAGCCGGAACAAGGCCGAGTCCGAAAAACATTATTGCCGGAAGCAAATACACGAAGCTCGGCATGGTCTGCATGGCATCGAGTATTGGCATTGCAATCCTTTCCGCCCTCTTTTTATAGGATATAAGAATACCTACCGGAATGCCTATCAGCAAGGAAATTATTACCGAAGTCAACACTATTGCCAATGTCGTCATCATGGGTTCCCAATACTCGAACGACCCAATTAAAAAGAGCATTAGACTAAATGTGATTCCAGATTTTAAATCAATCAACTTCCACGCCGCCCAAAATACCAAGGCTATTACGACAAACCACGGTATGAACATAAGCCCCTTGTTAATAAATATCATAAACTTCAAAATGCCTGACTTAATTCCATCAAAAAAGAAATCGTAATTTCTTGTCAGCCACATAATAAAATCTTCGACATATTTCCCGAAATGTGTGTTAAATACATCTGGAAAAGCCATACACTTCACCTCATTTATTTTATTACAATACTATTGACACATTCCCCAAAATTGCGAAAAGTGCCAATAGCTTGTACATAACTATTAATTAATCATTACTTTCCAGTGTTAAAAATGCTTTTAAATCTTAAAGTGTATCTTTGATCTTTTGAACCATCTCATCGTCTAACCACTCTGTCCAGACTTCTTCATGCTCATTTAAAAACCATAAAGCCGCTTCATCTGCAGATGCCTCGTTGTTGTTCATGTACGCCAATGCTTCTGCTGTTTGACTGCTTGAAAGATTGTAATTACTAAGGAAATCGGTTACATCAGGAATCATTGCCGGCAATTCATTTTGCACTGTAACCGTTATATAAACCGGTTTGAAATTGCACATTCTGCCATTTTCCCAAAGCTCATCAGAATATTCGCCTTCATCGAGCAATGTCAAATCATATACTCCGGTAATCCACGCAGGCTCCCAATAATAACCTACCCATGGTTCGCCTTTTTCATAACTTGCAACTATTGAAGCTGCTAAGGATGCTCCCGATCCCGGGCTAAACAGGTTATACGTTTCTCCCAAACCATATGATTCAAATTTATCTTCCATTAGCATTGAAACTTCCCAACCAGGAGGTGAATTGTAAATTCTACCCATGTCAGGTTCTTCTTCATCAAAGAATATGTCCTTATACTTCTTAAGATCCTCTACTGTTTTAAGATCTGGAGCCATTGCTTCAATGCCTCTTTCAGCATCGCCTTCAATTACGTATGTCGGAACATAGAAACCCTGAATGTTGTCGTCCATATTGGTTCCAATTTCAAGAATTTTTCCCGAAGCTATGTCTTCGTCATATCCAACAAGACTGTCTGACCATGTTTCAATTAGAACATCAACATCACCTTCACCAAGTCCAAGCCAAACTGCAGCTGAAGATCCAGGGATAATTTCCGTTTCAATTCCGAAACCATTTTCGATTATATACCCCGCAACGGAGTTATGGAACTTGTTGCTGTCCCAACCGCAATCCGCCAACTTCAATGGGCCTTCAAATACAGCTTCTTCCATTTCGGCTTCAGCTGCACCTTCTTTTTCTACATCAGCTTCTCCACCACCGCAAGCGGCAAGGGCCAAAACCATTATAAGAATAAATCCAAGTGCTAAAATTTTTTTCAAATGTCTTTCCTCCTTTTATTGTAATAAAACATGAATCCATCAGTAATATAAAATTGCCTGAGGCTGAAAACAGCACCCAGGCGCAATCACTCAAAATATAAAACGCCCTAATTGGCATTCCATCTCGCAACCTATTGCTATTATACAGGTTGTTAGTTTTTTTGTCAAGCATATCCAATAGGGGCTAAGG
>CAZTZB010000005.1:0-47722 GCA_964617505.1 uncultured Peptostreptococcaceae bacterium
CTTTTACTTTTCTTTCTTGTACTTTTCTCTGCCTTTATAGTGGGTATGAAGTACTTCATGTGCTTTATGGCTATTTGGCTCGCCAAGGAATTCTTCGTAAAGTCTTGTGATTGAAGGATTCTGATGGGATTTTCTTATTGCAAGCGAAGCATCTTCATTATAAAGAGCTTTTGCTCTTTCAAGACGTATGTCGATGCCAATTCTAGCGCCAGCGGAAACATGAGGTTGTCCTCCACCGTTTACGCAACCGCCATCGCAGCCCATTATTTCTATGAAGTGGTAATCAGCTTCTCCAGCCCTAATCATATCCATTATTTTTCTAGCTCCGGCAGCGCTGTGCGTTATAGCCGCCTTAACTGTAAGATCTCCGATTTGAACTTGAGCTTCTTTAATTCTTTCTTCTCCACGAACAACAGTATAGTCAATTTCCTTAAGGTCTTCACCTGTCAATACGTCTGCAACGGTTCTAAGTGCGGCTTCCATAACTCCGCCTGTTGCTCCGAAGATAACAGCTGCGCCTGAATAGTCGCCATAGTAATCATCGAATACTCCATCAGGAACATTGTTGAAGTCTATTGATGCTTGCTTAATCATCTTGCCAAGCTCTCTAGTTGTAATTACTGTATCAACGTCAAGGTATCCGTCTCGACCCATTTCTTCACGCTTGCACTCGTATTTCTTTGCTGTACAAGGCATTACAGAAACCACATATATGTTTTTAGGATCTATGTTGTTCATTTCAGCGTAGTGAGTCTTCATTACCGCACCAAACATTTGGTGAGGCGACTTACAGCTTGAAAGGTGATCCAAAAGATCAGGATAATTAAGTTCTGCAAAGTTTATCCAACCTGGTGAACATGAAGTTATCATTGGCAATACTCCGCCGTTTTTAAGTCTGCCGAGAAGTTCAGTTCCTTCTTCAAGTATTGTAAGGTCGGCTGCAAAGTTAGTGTCAAACACTTTATCAAAGCCCATCATGTGAAGGGATGTAGCTAGTTTAGGCGTAACATTTGTACCTATAGGATTGTCAAATATTTCGCCAAGCGCTGCTCTAACTGCCGGAGCAGATTGCACTATAACATGAAGATTTGGGTTGTCAATTGCTTCCCAAACATCATCGATGTTGGATTTTTCCCTAAGTGCTGCAACCGGACAAGCGTTTACGCATTGACCACAATAGATACAAGGCATTTCTGTCAAGCTGGAATTGAAGGCAGGGCTTACTTCTGTGTTGAATCCCCTGTTTGTAAACTCCAGTATTCCTATTTCCTGTACGTTTTTGCAGGTAGCGATACATCTTCCGCAGAGTATGCATTTGCTTGTATCTCTTACTATTGAAGGAGAAAAATTATCGATTGTTGGGGTTCTTTTTGCTCCCTCGTAGGATACTTCTTTAATACCTAATTCCTCAGTAAGCTTTTGAAGTTCGCATGTTCCGTTCCGCTCGCAAACCAGGCACTCTCTATTATGGTTTGCAAGAATTAGTTCTACAACCATTTTTCTTGCTTCTCTAACACGTTTTGAATTTGTTTTTACAACCATTCCTTCAGAAACCGGTGTTGTACAAGCAGTAAGAAGAGCTCTTGCTCTTTCAACCTCAACAACACACACCCTACAGGCACCAATTTCGTTTACGCCTTCCAGGTAACAAAGGGTTGGAATATGAATTCCAATCTCTCTGGCCGCTTTAAGAATAGTATAGTCTTTTGGTGCCTGCACCTCGACACCATTTATAGTTAAAGTAACTTTTTCCACCTTTTACACCTCTCTTTTAATTTGTGAGTTTAGACGAAGCTTATCTTTTGATAATTGCATCTACGGGACAAGCTTCCATACATGCTCCGCACTTAATACACTTGTCGGAATCTATAACATGAAGCTTTTTAACTTCTCCGCTTATGCAGTCTACCGGGCAGTTTCTAGCACATTTAGTACAGCCTATACAAGCATCCGTTATATAGTAAGTCAACAGATTCTTGCAGACTCCTGCCGGGCACTTCTTGTCTTTGATATGAGCTTCATACTCATCCCTGAAGTATCTTATAGTTGATATTACAGGGTTTGGAGCTGTTTGACCTAAACCACAAAGAGCTGAGTCCTTGATGGTATATGCAAGTTTTTCAAGTTTCTCGATGTCGCCTTCTTCACCTTGGCCGCTAGTGATTTTTTCAAGCATTTCAAGCATTCTTTTAGTTCCTTCACGGCAAGGGGTACATTTACCACATGACTCGTCAACTGTAAAATCAAGGAAGAATCTTGCTATGTCAACCATGCAGTTGTCTTCATCCAAAACAATCATTCCGCCTGAACCCATCATTGATCCAAGTGCAATCAAGTTATCGTAGTCAATCGACTCGTCAAGGTGTTGATAGGTTATGCAACCACCGGAAGGTCCGCCTGTTTGTACAGCTTTGAATTTCTTGCCGTTAGGGATTCCTCCGCCAATGTCATAAATAACTTCTCTAAGAGTTGTTCCCATTGGAATCTCTATTAATCCTGTGTTATTTATTTTTCCACCCAAAGCGAATACCTTGGTTCCTTTGGATTTTTCTGTTCCTATGGATGCAAACCATTCCGGTCCCTTAAGAATTATTTGCGGTATGTTTGCCAATGTTTCAACATTGTTTATGATTGTAGGTTTCTGCCACAATCCTTTGTTTGCCGGGAAGGGTGGCTTTGGTCTTGGCATTCCCCTATAACCTTCTATTGATTGAAGCAATGCCGTTTCTTCACCGCATACGAATGCTCCGGCTCCAAGACGAATTTCCAAATCAAAATCGAATCCTGTTCCGAATATGTCTTTTCCTAGTAGTCCATTTTCTTTTGCTTGACCTATTGCTATTTCAAGACGATGAACAGCTATCGGGTATTCAGCTCTTATATATACAAAACCTTTGGAAGCTCCTATTGCGTAGCCTGCAATAGCCATTGCTTCGATTATTGCATGTGGATCACCTTCAAGTACACTCCTGTCCATAAAGGCTCCGGGGTCTCCCTCGTCGGCGTTGCATATCATGTACTTTTGGTCGCCTTTAGCGCCTGCTGCGAAGCTCCACTTTACTCCTGTCGGGAATCCGCCGCCGCCACGGCCTCTAAGACCAGACTGTTTCATTATGTTTATAACATCCGCTGGCTCCATCTCAGTTAAAACTTTTCCAAGAGCCGCATATCCGTCCATAGCGATATATTCTTCGATGTTTTCGGGATCAATTACACCGCAGTTTCTAAGAGCTATACGCATTTGCTTTTGATAAAACTCAACTTCATTAATGGATTTCACTTGATCAGAATCTTCCTGGATTGATTCATAATACAAAAGATCCTTTACTATTCTACCCTTAAGCAGGTGTTCTTCAGTTATTGTTTTTGCGTCTTCCTCTTTTACATGTGCATAAAAAGAACCTTCCGGATAAACAACCACTACAGGACCCACTTCACAGAGTCCGAAGCAACCAGTTCTGATTACTTTAACTTCTTTCTCCAATCCGTTTTTCTTGATTTCCTCATGGAACTTTGCTTCTACTTTGTCAGATCCAGAAGAAGTACAACCTGTTCCACCGCAAATCAATACATGCGATCTATACAATTCCATTTCCTTACCTCCCAATATCGTAATGTTTTCGAATTCTATGCTTTTTTAGCTCCAATTGTATATTCGCTAACCACTTTACCATTTACAATATGGTCGGCAATAACCTTGCGTGCTTTTTCAGGTGTCATTTCAACATATGTAACCTTTTCTCCGGTTTCATCGTAAATCTCTACGATAGGCTCTAGTACACAAACTCCTATGCAACCGGTTTGAACAACTTCAACATCAGTAAGATTTCTTTTCTTGACTTCTTCAACCAATGCAAGCAAAACAGGTCTTGCTCCAGCGGCGATTCCACAAGTTGCCATTCCCACAACAATCCTTGTGTTCTTTTTCCCTCTAAGATCAATTTTATTTTTTGCATTATCTCTGATTTTTGCCAATTCAGCTAAACTTTTCATGTTTTCCCTCCTTGTCAATTCGCCTTTATTTGTATTCTTTCAAAATACCGGTGATTTGACCCGGCTCCAATCTTCCATAAACCTTATCATTGATAACCATAACAGGCGCCAAACCGCAGCATCCGAGGCATCTAGTTGCTTCTAATGTGAATTTGCCATCTTCGGAAGTTTCTCCAACCTTAATTTTGAGCTCTGTTTCAAGACGGTCAAGAATATTCTGCGCACCTTTTACATAGCAGGCAGTTCCCAAACACAATCCAATAACATATTCGCCCTTTGGTACTAATGAAAATCGTGAATAAAACGTAACAACTCCGTAGATTTCCGCAAGCGATATATTAAGCTTATCGGAAATAATTGTTTGCACTTCGATTGGAAGTGCTCCGAAAATACCTTGCGCTTCATGCAGTATAGGCATCAACGCACCCTTGCGGTCTTTGTTGGCTTCAATAGCTTGATCCAAAGCAGCAAAATTTTCTTCGGTCAAAATGTCTAGCATAACTTTCTTTTCCATTTTACCTCCCCTTTTCTCACATGTATATTTACCGATAAGCAATTAGTAAATAGACATTTATTCTTAATTAACAGATTATTGTCTAAATTTTAACATAATTATGTTATTAATTAAACAATCCCCATAGAAATAATACCACCTAACCTGCCTATTTACAATTGATTTAACCCATACTGCTATTGAACTTTGGTGGTGGTTAATGGTAAAATATATTAAAAGCATTGCAAACACTCGTTAAGAATATAACAAAAATATAAGCACAAATTAAATCTATATATTTTTTTTTAAGGAGTTGTATTAAGGTGATAGAACTTAATCTTGAGGAGTTTCATGTACTAGAAAAAAAGGAGAGGGAGATGACTTTCCTTTTTATAGTAGAAAAAATCCATCCTCCCACCGTATGCCCACATTGCATGAGCGGAGCGGAATCTATTGTAAAGCACGGAAAACGCGAACGATATGTTAGAGACATCTCGATTGACGGACATCCCGTTGACTTGCTTATACTTCATGGGCGCTACAAATGCAAGTCATGCGGGAAAACCTTTTATGAAACAATAGAATGCACAGACGGATTTTCTAGAATGACGAACCGCTTCAAGACAAACATTACAGCTGAGTGTTTCCGAAAACCATTTCTTCAAGTGGCCAAGGATTGCGATGTATCCCATACAACTACTATGCGTGTATTCGATGAATCAATGCACTCATTGGATTTAAACAGAAAAATCTACATACCAGAAGTTTTGGTCATAAATAGGCTATTCATAAATCGCGAGATTTTGACTCTCTTCTGCGACCCCGAAGCCGAACTGCTTCTTGATATAAATAGAGACATAGGCGATCCACGAAATACATCTTTCCTTGACATAATGGAACCAAATTACAAAAACATCATTTACGCCGATCCTATATATATACAAAGCAGGATGCTTCATAACCGCTATCCAGAAGCAGCTTTAGTTCTCGACAGGTTCCAGGTAGAAAAATTCATAAATCGAATATTCAAATGCCAGATAAGAAAAAACCTTTGGTCGAAAAAGATAAAAAACATTAATCTTTTGAATGAAATACAATATGATTTTGTAAACAACCAGACTCTTGAAAATACTAAGTTTGAACACCCATTTTTAAGGCTCCGAAGCTCGCCTCTTTTCCAATCATACAAAATACTTATGGAACTAAAACAAATATATGCATCGGATACCATGCTAGAGGCTGCAAATAAATACGATAATTGGAGAGAAATGGCAATACGGCATACCAATCCATTTTATGAGGATCTCGCTTCGGTCATGGATAAAATGAAAACAGAAATGCTAAATTATTTTTACTTTAGAAAATATAAAGAATCCATATTTAATATTCGCAGCCTGCCCCGTATTCTAGAAAGCCAGACATATACAACTTCATTTGAAGCTACAAGAGGAAGAATTCTATTCGGAAATTCAAGCATATTAAATGAGGAAGAAGAAATTCGGCATATAAATCTCAAACGCCCCGCGGCAAATCCGAAATCCTCAATTCTAGTTAGACACAAGACATTGGGTGTTCATATACCATCACTCATAAAAGAAATAGAACAAGGACACTTCTAAGCCTTAAAACGCCGAGTGTCCTTGTTTTTTAAAATAATCCGCTATGGCTTCTGCAGTCACTCTGTCTATTTCCTTTACCGATGACAAAGCCAGAACGTCCGCTTCTTTTATTGCATCTATTGATCCAAATGCTTTGAAAAGCGCTGCTTTCCTTTTTTCGCCGACACCCTTAATATCATCAAGAACCGATTTTGTCAGTGCATTGCCCCTAAGCTTCTTATGGTAATCTATTGCGAAACGATGAGTTTCATCCTGCACGCGAGAAATAAACTTGAGAAGCTCTCTGTCTTTTTTTATTTCACGCGTCTCATTTCTATAAACCAAACTCTCGGTATTGTGCTTAGAATCTTTTTTCATGCCAACAACGGGAATGTTTAATCCAAATGCATCAAGAACAGTCTCTACCGCATGTACATGTCCCAGTCCTCCATCTATAAAGAGCAGGTCTGGAAAATCCGAAAACTTTCCTCCTAGTTTTATATCGCTCTTTTCAAGTTCCTCTCTCTCTCCTAGACCATTTTTAAAGCGCCTATATAATACTTCCTGCATACTTTTATAATCGTCAACTTGATCTACTGTTTTTATTCTAAAACGCCTGTATGCCCTCTTTGCCGGCTCCGCATCCTCAAATACAACCATTGACCCGACAGAATATACTCCTGAGATATTTGATATGTCATAGGATTCTATGCGCTTGATATCTTTTTCAATTTCAAGAATATTTTGAAGTTTTTCCTCAATTCGCTGTCGCTTGGAAAGTGATTCCTTTTCTTTTTCCAAACGCTTAGACAATATTTCTATGGCATTTTTTTCGGCCATATGGAGCAGCTTTGATTTATTACCTCGCTTGGGCTTTAGCAATGCTGTTTTCCCGTCTCTTTTACCGGATAGCCATTTTTCAAGAAGTTCCTTCCCACTAGGAAACTCCTTAGCAAGAATCTCTTTTGGCACATAGGATGAGCCGGCGTAGTACTGGGTAATGAAAAGCTCAAGCATCTCTTCTATTTCCCTTTCGAGAAGATCCTCTATAATATAGTGGTCTTTCCCAACCAATCGACCCTCTCTTATATAGAAAATCATGAAACAGGCAGTTTCATCCTGCCTTGCCATTGCTATATAGTCCTGATCTAAGGGTTTTTCGAAGATTACCTTTTGGTTTTCATGGATGTATTCCACGGCTTTGATTTGATCTCTTTTTTTAGCGGCCTTCTCAAATTCCATATTTTCAGCATGCTCAAGCATTTTGCTTTTTAATTCCTTTAACAGGTCGGCTGATTTACCCTCGATTATTCTGATTATGCTCTTTATTAAGTCATTGTAACCTTCGGTATCCGCATTTTTTCTGCAAGGACCCATGCATCTGTTTATATGAAAATTAAGACAAGGCCTCTGCCCTTCCTTGCCAAGCTTTCTTGCGCATTTTTTTATGGGAAAACTGTCGTTTATAAGGTTTACCATCAGGTTGACATAACCGGTACTCGGATATGGTCCGAAATATCTAGCGCCGTCCTTCTTAACATTTCTCGTTTTAATGACCCTTGGATATTCCTCATTCAAGGTCACTTTTATATAGGGATAGGATTTGTCATCCCTAAGCATAATGTTGTATGGAGGTTTTTCCTCCTTTATGAAATTAAGCTCCAAAACAAGAGCCTCAACCTCACTGTCGGTTATGATATATTCTATATCCCTTACATGATCCATCATGGCTCTTACCTTGGGTTCAAGTCGCCCACTGCTCACATATTGCTTGAGACGCTTCCTAAGAAGCTTGGCTTTGCCAACATATATGATTCTCCCGTTCACATTTTTCATTAGATATACGCCGGGGTCAAGGGGTGCTTTATTTACAATTTCCTTCAATGTTTCCATATGGATCACCGCTTCGCTTTCATTTGCCTCATTTATGTGTTAGAATAATTTAAACAATTATTTAGGAGAGTGATTTTAGTCATGACTAGCGACAAGCCCCCTTTACCGAGGCTTAAGCCCTTTTGGGCCAGTATTTTAGTATTGCTCACAGTTTATTTCATTCAACTAATCGCTTCAAAAGCTCTTATGAGCGGCAATAGCCTGCTCATGCATTTTGCGCAGCTATATCTATAGATCTTTGATTAACCACGAACCCTTTCAAGGGTTCTTTTTATTTCCCTGTTTTCGCAAGCACTTTCTTCAAGTACTGCCCTGTATAGGAATTCTTGCATTCAGCAACCTCTTCAGGTGTTCCCTCGGCTATAACTCTTCCTCCCCTGTAGCCCCCCTCGGGTCCAAGATCGATTATATAATCTGCTGATTTTATTACATCGAAATTATGCTCTATGATGATGACCGTGTTTCCCGATTTAACTAATCGCTCTATCACGTTTATCAGCTTATGCACGTCTGCCATGTGCAGTCCTGTGGTAGGCTCGTCAAGTATATAAAGAGTGCTTCCAGTTCCACGCTTGCTTAGTTCGGATGCGAGCTTGATCCTTTGGGCTTCCCCTCCCGAAAGTTGTGTCGATGGCTGTCCCAACCTTATATATCCAAGACCCACTTCATTAAGGGTTTTCAGCTTCCTTTGTATTTTGGGGATATTCTCGAAGAAATGAAGTGCCTCTTCAACAGTCATGTCAAGAATTTCCGAAATGTTCTTTCCCTTGTACTTTATCTCCAAGGTTTCCCTGTTGTACCTTTTGCCTTTGCACACATCGCATTCTACATAGACATCGGGAAGAAAGTGCATTTCTATCTTGAGTATGCCGTCTCCTTTGCATGCCTCGCATCTACCACCCTTAACATTGAAGCTGAATCTACCTTTTTTATAGCCCCTCATTTTCGAATCCGGAAGTCTTGCGAATATATCACGGATTGGATCGAAAACACCCGTATATGTCGCCGGATTGGATCTTGGGGTCCTACCTATAGGCGATTGATCTATATCTATCACCTTATCTATGAATTCGAGTCCGGATATTCCTTCGTGTTTTCCAGGCTTCTTCTTTGCCCTGTGTATTTTAGAAGCAGCGCTCTTATACAAAATTTCATTTATTAGGCTGCTTTTGCCGGACCCGGAAACACCCGTAACACATGTGAAAACCTTTAGCGGAAACTTGACATCTATGTCTTTTAGGTTGTTTTCACCTGCGCCTTTTACTTCTATAAATCGACTATCCGGAGTTCGCCTTTTGGGGGGAATATCTATTTTTTTCACACCGCTAAGGTATTGCCCCGTTATTGAATTTGGATTCTTTATAACCTCCTCAGGCCTACCCTCCGCCATAATGTAACCCCCGTGTTCTCCTGCTCCGGGGCCTATGTCTATCACATAGTCGGCGAACCTTATTGTCTCTTCGTCATGCTCCACGACAATCAGAGTGTTCCCTATGTCAGTAAGATCCCGAAGTGTCTTAAGGAGCATAGCGTTGTCCTTTTGATGAAGGCCTATGCTAGGTTCATCTAGGATGTAAAGAACCCCTACAAGTCCCGAACCTATCTGCGTTGCAAGTCTTATTCTTTGTGATTCTCCTCCAGAGAGTGTCCCTGCCGCTCTCGATAGAGTCAGATAATCGAGTCCTACATTTTCTAGAAACTCAAGTCTGTCAAGAATCTCCTTTAATATCTGCTCGGCTATCTTACTGTTCTTGTCATTGAGTCTAAGACTTTTAAAGAAGGATACTCCCTCCCTTATAGAGAAACGGGAAACTTCTGAAATATTAAGTCCGCCAATAGTTACCGAAAGTGATTCTTTTTTTAGCCTGTCACCCTTGCATGCATCGCACTCGATCATACTCATGTATTCCTCGATTTTTTTGCGCATGTAATCAGAATTTGTTTCTTTATATCTTCTTTCAAGGTTGTTTATCATGCCCTCGAAGGGAGCGCTGTATTTTCTAAAACCTCCGTAGCGGCTTTCATATGTGAATTCGATATTTCTGCTTCCACTTCCATATAGCACTTCCTTTGCAAACTTCTCTGGAAGCTTGTAAAAAGGCGTATCCATGTCCGCTCCGTGGTCCCTAGCGAGGCTCTCTATCATTTGAACATAATAGGTGCCCTCTCCGCTTGTCGAAATGGGGTCTACTGCACCCTCCTTCAATGAAAGTTTCTTATTTGGAACAACAAGATCGGGGTCAACCTTCAATTCATATCCTATGCCCTTGCATTTAGGACATGCTCCGTATGGACTATTGAATGAAAACATCCTCGGCTCCATTTCCGCTATTCCCTGTCCGTGTTCAGGGCAGGAAAATTTGGTATTGAATATCATGTCATCTCCATTAATACGATTAACTATTACCAAGCCTTCAGTAAATTTCAAGGCTGTTTCTACTGAATCGCTAAGTCTCGATTCTACTCCTTCACGCATGATTAGACGGTCGATTATTATCTCTATTGAGTGTTTCTTTTTTTTGTCGATTTCAATTTCATCCGTAATCTCAAGAATTTCCCCGTCTATTCTTACTCGTACAAAGCCTTCCTTCTTTATTCTCTCAAGTTCTTTTTTATGCTCGCCTTTTTTACCTCTTACAATAGGTGAAAGAATCTGTATACGCGTGTCTTTTTCAAGTTCCATTACCTTGTCAACTATCTGATCGATTGACTGCTGCGAAATTTCAATCCCGCATACGGGACAATGGGGGATACCCACCCTTGCATACAAGAGTCTTAAATAGTCGTATATCTCTGTAACCGTTCCTACGGTGGATCTTGGATTTCTGGATGTAGTCTTCTGATCAATAGAAATCGCCGGGGACAATCCCTCGATGTATTCCACATCAGGCTTCTCCATTTGTCCAAGAAACTGTCTTGCGTATGCCGAGAGGCTCTCAACATACCTCCTCTGTCCCTCTGCATATATGGTGTCGAAGGCCAAGGAAGATTTTCCCGAGCCACTTAGACCTGTAATAACAACAAGCTTGTCCCTCGGAATTTTCACATCTATATTTTTAAGGTTATGCTCTTTTGCACCCTTTACTACAATATAATTTTTTGACATTTTAAACCCCTCTATTTCTACAATTTCTTTTCAAGTTCAGTCACACGATCTCTTATTTCTGCAGCACGCTCAAATTCAAGCGCTTTGGCCGCAGACTTCATTTCCTTTTTCAGGTTTTTAATCATTGATAGCAACTCGTCCTTGTTGATTTTCGCTTCCATATTAAAAACAGCTTCAGAATCGGCGACTTTGGTGGCCCCTATTAGCTCTCGCACATTCTTTTTAATAGTACTCGGTGTTATTCCATGTTTTTTATTGTATGCAGCTTGGGTTTTTCTACGCCTATCCGTTTCCTTTATTGCAAGGTCCATAGACCTTGTTATCCTGTCTGCATACATTATGACCGCACCCTCGACATTCCTTGAAGCTCTCCCTATTGTTTGCACAAGCGCTGTCTCTGATCTCAAAAATCCTTCTTTGTCCGCGTCAAGTATCGCCACCAATGTAACCTCCGGCAAATCAAGACCCTCTCGCAAAAGGTTTATGCCTACCAAGACATCAAAGCTTCCAATTCTTAGTTCTCTTATTATCTCTATACGTTCAAGCGTATCGATATCCGAATGCATGTATCTTACCTTTATACCCGTTTCCGCAAGGTACTCTGTAAGCTTTTCTGCCATTTTTTTTGTAAGCGTCGTTACAAGCGTTCTCTGTTTCTTCTTTATTCTTATATTTATCTCGCTTATTAGATCATCGATTTGCCCATCAATCGGTCTAATCGTTATTTCCGGGTCAAGAAGACCTGTAGGCCTTATTATCTGCTCCACTATGCTTTGGCTTTTTTCTCTTTCATAGGGACTTGGCGTAGCACTAACGCAGATAATTTGCTTAGCCAGAGTTTCAAATTCGTCAAAATTTAGCGGCCTGTTGTCAAGGGCAGAAGGAAGACGAAAACCATAGTCAACCAGGTTTTGTTTTCGTGAACGGTCGCCGGCATACATTGCCCTTATCTGTGGAAGGCTGACATGCGACTCATCAACCACAACTAGCATGTCTTCAGGAAAATAGTCCATCAATGTGAAGGGTCTCTCCCCTTCCCCTCTGCCTGAAAGATGTCTTGAGTAGTTCTCTATTCCATTGCAAAATCCAATTTCCCTGAGCATTTCCATATCATACATGGTTCTTTGCCGAATCCTCTGGGCCTCGACGAACTGTTCTTTGCTTATGAAATAGTCATAGCGTTCCTTAAGTTCATTCTCTATTCTTACTATAGCTTTTTCAATCTTTTCTCTACTTGTCACATGGTGAGAGGCAGGAAATATGGCCACGTGGCTACGTAGGCCTAAAATCTGACCTGTCAGTGCGCTCACTTCCGTTATCCTTTCAATTTCGTCCCCAAAAAATTCTATCCTTATAGCTTTTTCATTTGAAGATGCCGGGAAAATCTCTATTGTGTCTCCCCTAACCCTAAATGTGTTCCTTTCAAAGCTTATATCATTTCTATCATATTGAATGTCAACAAGCCTTCTTACTATATCGTTTCTACTAATTAGCATTCCGGGACGGACAGAAAGAACCATCTTATTGTAGTCGATGGGATCCCCTAGACCATATATGCATGATACGCTCGCAACTATTATTACATCGCGCCTTTCGGAAAGCGCTGCGGTTGCAGAATGTCTAAGCTTATCTATTTCATCGTTTATATTGGCATCCTTCTCTATATATGTGTCGCTATGAGCTAAATAAGCCTCCGGCTGATAGTAGTCATAATAGCTAACAAAAAACTCAACAGCATTTTCAGGAAAAAACTCTTTGAATTCGCTGCATAGCTGGGCAGCCAGGGTTTTATTATGAGCTATTACTAGTGTCGGTCTTTGAATTTTTTCTATTACATTGGCTATCGTGAATGTTTTGCCGGATCCTGTAACGCCTAAAAGCGTCCTGTACTTATCATTTGAGGAAAGGCTCTCCACAAGGCCTTCTATAGCCTTGGGCTGATCACCCTTTGGCCTATAGTCTGAAACTATTTTAAATCTTTCCACTGGTATTCCTCCTACAAAAAAGCAACAGAAACGTGTCTCCATCATAAGGACACCTTCTGTTGCCAAGTTTTCAAAATGATTAGAGTTCTATTCCTCTGGCTTCCAATCGTTTGTTTACAAAACGTCGAAAAAACTCAATTATTACAGCCGTAAAAGGAGCTCCAAGAAGCATTCCCATGACACCAAACAACTTTCCTCCAACCACGATTGCCATTATTATCCAAAATGGTTTGAGCCCTACTTTTTCTCCGAGTATTTTGGGTCCAAGATATAGACCGTCAAACTGCTGAAGGACCAATATAAAAAGTAAAACCCAAAGTGCCTGCAAGGGATTGTTGAATAAAGTTATAAGAACCGCCGGTATAGCTCCAAAGAAAGGTCCAAAGTATGGAATCATGTTAGTCAAACCTATGATAATGCTTAGCAAAAGGGCATACTCAACCTTCATTATAGAAAGCCCTGCCAAACAAATTATTCCTATTATGATTGAATCAAGAATCTTGCCATTGAAATATCTTCCGAAGATTACATTCACAGTGTTCCCAAATCCGACAACCTCGTCAGCAATATTTCTTTTGAAGATTGCATAAAGTATTTTTTTTGTTCCAATTATAAAATTTTCCTTGTCAAGCAACATATATACGGAAATGATTAGTCCCATCATAAAGCTAAAGAAGGCCGATGTAACACTGAGTGCTTTTGATAAGGCTGCTATTGTAAAAGCCGTTCCCGTTTCAATGCTTAATGTTCCGTTAATCTGATCAAGTATGGCGTTAAGCGTTTCTTCGAGAGAGGAATCCAAATTATACTTTTTCAATATTTCAAGATTTTGTATATTGTCCCTAAAGAAGTTTTCTGTAATTTTTATATAACCAGGCATTTTATCAAATATATCCCCAATGTTGCCCATGATTTGCGGGGTTACAAATGTCAGTATTACAATAACAATTCCAATTATCACCATATAAATCAAGAGTATCACAAAACCCCGTCTGATTCCCATTCCGTTTTCAAGCTTTATCATAAGAGGATTAAAGAGATACGCAAATGCAAATGCCCAAATAAACGGAGAAATCATAGAAATGATAAAATGCATACTCGTTATTAATATATCCGAATTATTTACTATCCTGTACATTAAGAATGAAATAAGCAAAATCGGCAAAAGATTCAAGTATCTTATTTTTTTATTATTTGGCATGTCATCCCCCTTGATTATACATATCTTGATTATAACATACTACATACGATTATTGCTTTTTCAAATATTTGATTAGTCTTTTGAATTTGCTGTTTCCCTTGCCGTCAAACCTGTATACGGTGCGCGGATTTCTCTCAACATAGAGGCATTTTAAGTCAGAAATCCCAGATTTATAATCACCATATTCCTTTATTTCTGTGTTCCCGTCAACATGCATTGCTTCAATCCAAATAAATGACAGCCTTTCCCTTAAAATCTCTTTAAAGTCTGAGTCTCCAAGAATCGGTCTGTTGTTTATCTTCATTATCCTGTCACCAGGCTTTAGTCCCATTGAAAAACCCGGTCCGTCTTTTTCGACAAAAAGCACTGTCATTCCAGTATCACAGGCATCAAACAGACGCTTTCTCCCTTTTTCTTCCCTTTGACTATAGAGAATCAATCCCTCGTGGCCTATTGGCGCAAATAAAGCCGCCACAAATTTGAAAGTATAGATTTTTGAAGAAAGAAGAGAAAGTCCTAAAAGACTGATGCTATAGATCAAGAGACGAACTGCCGAAATCTCAGTCTTTTTCTTTGGTGTTCTCGAAAGTGTCATGTCTCCGTATCCCAAAACTGCAACGAGTCCTGTCAGCTGAAGCATTACAGTTTGCAGGCTCTGCCCATCCGGAATGATAGCCGGCCACCAGGCAGGCAAAATTTCGGTATTTAAGGGAAGGTCTCTTCCCAATACAGCAACTATGACAATCAGAGGGAGTGGCCAAAATTTTTGCATATAAAACCCCCCTGCAACCTTGTTGTCCTCGGTTCGTGATAGAACAGGTGTCGGGTAATTACGTCCGTCAATATATATAAGCAAGCTTTCTATCATATGAAGAACTGCAACTACCGCCATAAGGCTGGAAACGTTTATTTTGGGCCAACCTATCAGTAGGCTTAGCATCGAAATTATTCCACCTGCATACGAAAAGCAGATGTATCTCGAACGAATCATCATCAAGAATATCGCCAAGGGAAGAACATAGGAAAAGTCGCCTATCGAAATAGTTACTCCCAAAAAACTCATTATGATTGTTCCTAAGTAGCCTCCAGCTATTCCAAAAACCGTTGAATAAATAGTTTTCCTTTTAATTGGTGTAACGGCTTTCCCGAATAGAGATATTTCCATGCGTTCAAGCCTTCTATATTGAAAAAACACCACCATTATTACCATCAAAAAAATCGGTTCCATCAAAACATCCGTCAAGGACGAAACCGCAATTTTTATTATTCCAAATAATTCAGACAACAGTATCTACCTCCATGCTCCAATCAAATGCCCGGTTCATTAAACCCGGGCATTGCCATTCCTCGACGATCCGAGGTTTTTATTTTATAGCATCTCTAATAACTTCAAGTGCCTTTTCTAGTTGCTCATCAATTGGGTTTTCATCAGTGTCGTATGAAATCTCTTCAGGAAGATCCACCCTTATGTCTGGTCTTATGCCTATTTTATGAATATTTCGACCTTTTGGAGTCTTATAATTTGCAATTGTTAATTTCACCGCCGAGCCATCTGATAGTGGTTCGAGAAGTTGCACTAATCCTTTTCCAAAGGTGGTTTCTCCAATAACAATTCCCGATTTTGTGTCCTGAACAGCTCCTATGAGTATTTCTGCCGAGCTTGCGCTGTTTTCATTGGCAAGAATAACGAATGGAATATCCAGTTTTACTGCCTCATCTGAGCTTTCTATATCGACCTTTCCATCTCCGTAATCGATTTCAACGATTGTTTGTTCTCCCAGAATTTCATCTGCTATCTTGACGCATTCATCCACGTCCCCTCCCGGATTGTTTCTAAGGTCAATAATGAGGCCCTTGATGCCTTGACTTTTAAGTCTGTCAAGATTTTCTTTAAATTCCGTATAAGATTTTGAGTCAAACATCGTAAGTCTAAGATAGCCTATGTCATCCTCTATAATTTCAGATTTTACAACCTTAATAACTATTATTTCCCTTTCTATTTCGATCTGGATTAATTCCTCAAAGCCTTCGCGTTCAATCCCGAGAACCACTATTTTCCCCGGTTCACCCTTAATGCGACTGATTGCATTGTCTATTTCGTCTGCAAAAACCATGATTCCGTCCACTGTGATTATTTTGTCTCCGGGTAAAATACCTTCTCGCTCTCCTGGGGTATCTTCTATCGGAGATATCACTAATATTTTGCCATCATCTCCAGGCGTTACAACAACACCTATACCTCCGTAGCTGCCTGTGTTTATTTCTTTGATAAACTCGTAATCCTCCGATGTGTAGTAAACGGAATATGGGTCATCGATCGAATTTAGAATGCCTTTGTATGCACCTTCAAGTAAAGCATCCTCATTGGTTTCTTCATAAAATTTTGTTTCCACCATATCCATAATATATTCAAGTTTCGAGTATTTATTTCTCATTGCATTATATTTTTGTTCTTCCTCTACCGGCAAAACCACACGTGTGCCGAATTTGATTCCAAAATAATTATCTAAAGAAACAGAAACTGTAGAGGAAATTACTGCAGTAATCAATATTATCAAAAGCAACTTCGTTTTTTTCATTTAAACATCCTCTCAATCAGTTTCCTGTAACCCAAGGAACCGGATTGACATACTCGCCGTTTTCCCTGACTTCAAAATGTAGATGAGGTCCGGTTGACAAGCCCGTACTTCCGGATTTACTTATGGCTTGTCCCTTAGCAACCTTGTCTCCTTCTTTAACCAATAATGTATTGTTATGGGCATACAGAGTAACTATGCCACCTCCGTGATCAATCATTACAATCTTTCCATAGCCTCCGTTATAGCCTGCTGCAATTACGGTTCCGCTTTGGGCCGCCACTATTGTAGAATTTGCAGGCACGGCTATGTCTATGCCTGTATGCATCTTCTTAGTTTTAAGTATGGGATGAATCCTATAACCAAATACGGAAGATATACGCGTGTACCCCGGGGAGGGCCATGTCATTATGCCGCCGGCGTAATCGGCATCAGACTGTTTACTTCGTATTTCTTCTTTTATCTTATTAGCTAAATCAACCATTTCGTCTTCGGATTTTTCGAGTTCAACCTTATTTTGAACTAGGGCTTCCTTTTCTCTGCTAAGTTGCCCTCTAGAGACGACAAGGTTTTCAGCCTTGGCTTCTTTATTGCTTTTGGAATTAACAAGGCGAAGCCTATTTGCTTCAAGCTCCTGTTTTTTGACTATAACAATTTCCTTTTGCTCTTCCATATACTTTAAAAGGTTTACATCGTGAGTAAATACTTTTTTAACCATATCGAGACGAGTTAGCAAATCTCCAAAATTCTCAGAGGAAAAAAGCACCTCAAGATAGCCTATTTCCTTGTTCTTGTACATTACTCTCAGTCTTGAATTCATAACATCTGTTTTTTCATCAATGTTTCTTTCGGCCTCAGATAGCTCCTCTTCCTTGACAAGTATATCATTTTCAGTGTTTTCTATATCCCTGTCAAGTAGCAGCATTGCTTCCTCGATTAGGCCTATTGATTTTTCTATATCCGCTATGTTGCTAGAGATTCCCTTTTGCAAGCCTGTATTCTTTTTTATTTCGGCTTGTATGGCACTTATTCGGCTTTCAACCTGCTCCAACTTTTCTCTATCTTCACTCACGCTATCAGCAAAAGATTCAAGACAAAAGGCAAAGACCAGCATGAAAACCAAAATCCACAATGACCCTCTTTTTTTATTCACCACGTCACCTCCTGATTATACCTTCAAGTATTTCCTCATGGAAAGTATGCTGCCCAATGCACCTATACCCATACCCAGCACAGCGAAAATAACCATCATGTCTTTGATTATTTCATCTACAGGAACTATGTATGTTGTAAGCAACATGTACATCTGTTGAGATATTGCATTGTATATATAAGAATATCCAAAATAAACAAGTCCAAGTGAAATAATTGCGCCCATCAGGCCGAGCACCATTCCCTCTACAAAGAAGGGCCATCTTATGAACCAGTTTGTTGCTCCGACATACTTCATTATATTGATTTCCCGCTTACGTGCAGCAACAGTCAACTTTATTGTATTTCCGATTATGAAAACTGAAAGGAAGACCAAAACGGATATGATTACAAGCCCCAAAAGCCTTATGAAATTTGCTATTGAAATAAGCTTTTGAACTATATCATTGTAATACTTGACTTCCTCTACGCCGCTAATCCCGGAAACCTCTGCAACTATACTATCGCTATATGCTATATCCTTTACATATATAATTATTGAATTTGGAAGGGGATTGCTTTCGAGTCCTTCAAGCAGGTATGCCTGATCTCCCCATTTTTCTTTTATATTTTCAAGTGCATCTTCCTTTGATTCAAATTCCAAGCCTTTGATTCCCTCCACGCCTTCCAATCGCGACTTAATAGAGAGTATCTCACCATCTTCAACATCATCTCGTAAATAAAGCTGAATAGAATCAAACTGCTGCTTTACATCCTCGACCATGTGGTTCATGTTTATAATCAAAAGAAAAACCATTCCGAGTATTATCAGAGCCGCTGCCACCGAGCCTACAGATGCAATGCTCATCATTCTGTTTCTTCGGATGTTTACAAACCCTTCTTTTATAAGATAAGTAGCGGTCCTAATCTTCATATCCGTAGCCCCCCCGAATCTCATCTCTGACAATTATTCCATTCTCAAGGGCTATTACACGCTTCTTCATCGTATCTACAATATCCTTTGCATGGGTAGCCATGATTACTGTCGTACCTCTGCGATTTATATATTTCAAAAGTTTCATTATCTCCCAGGATGTTTCCGGATCAAGATTGCCGGTAGGCTCATCCGCTATAAGAATTGGAGGATTATTGATTACCGCTCTAGCAACCGATACACGCTGCTTCTCCCCACCCGACAATTCATCAGGATACATATTGGCTTTTTTGCTAAGACCCACCATTGAAAGAACCGTTGGAACCCTTCTGCGGATTTCTCTTGGAGTCGCTCCTATTATTTCCATTGAAAAAGCAACATTTTCATAAACCGTTTTAGTCGGCAATAGTCTGAAATCTTGAAATACAACTCCAATTTTCCTTCTTAAATATGGAACCTGACGTCTATGCAGGTTTGTTATGTTCTGATTAGCTATTATTATCTTTCCAACCGTTGGTTCCTCTTCCATCAGAAGAATCTTCACGAATGTTGATTTTCCAGCCCCACTTGGACCTACTACAAATACAAATTCTCCTATGTCTATGTGCACGCTTAAATCCGACAAAGCTGTAACTCCATTGCCGTAGGTTTTACTAAGATTTATTATTTTTATCATAAATTCTACTCCTGCCCGTTCTCTATATATTAGCAATAAATTGACAAAAGACTACATTTATATTATATAATTATCATGCCTATTTGATATCAAATAAGCTCCAATGTAACTTAAACTTAATTTATAGAAGGTGGTTTTATGAAAAAAACATTACGCAAGAGTATTTTATCTCAAAGAGATGCAATGAGCAGCGATGACAAAAAACGTTTGAGTGGAACCATATGCAGAAGTTTGATAGCTCTTTCTGCATACAATGAAGCCAAAACGGTAATGTGTTTCCTTAGCTTCAGAAGCGAGATTGATACAAGTCTTATAGTTAAAAATATACTTGCAAGCGGGAAAAGACTAATAGTCCCTATAACAGATATCAAAACCAAAACACTAAGGCTTTCATATGTAAAAAACATGGACGACCTTGTTATAAGCACATACGGAATTCTAGAGCCTTCTCCTTCCGCTTTCAAGGAAGCATCTCCGAAGGATATCGACCTCGTTTTGGTGCCTGGAGCATGTTTTAATTTGAAAGGCTATCGCATAGGCTACGGGGGTGGATACTATGACAAATTTCTTCCTAACATCAGGAAAGACGCATTGGTTTTAGGCCTTTGCTACGATTTTCAGATAGTATCTTCTATTCATCCTGAAAAACACGATATTCCCGTCGATATTGTCCTAAGTGAAAAACGCATGATAAAAACAAAGATGTTGCCGCTTCAGCCTTAAAGCGGCAGCATCTTTTTATTCTTCTTTGCTTTCTTCATCCTTGTCGTCCGAAGCCAGTTCGATAAATCTTTTGTTAACGAGATAATGTATTGTTCCTTCTGGGTACTCCCCTTTTTCGTTTGGTTCTCCCGCCTTAACCCCCGTTAATATTTCCATGCCCTGGTCTATAGTTTCAACGCTGTAAATATGAAAAAGCCCATCTTCAACTGCCTGAACAACCTCGTCTACAAGCATAAGATTCGATACATTTTGATGTGGAATCATCACTCCCTGATTCCCGGTAAGCTTTTTCATTTTGCAAACCTTGTAAAAACCTTCAATTTTTTCATTCACCCCGCCTATCGGCTGAATCTCTCCTCTCTGGTTGACAGAACCCGTAACGGCTATACTCTGCTTTATGGGCAACTGGGCCAGGCTCGACAAAAGTGCGTATAGCTCCGTGCTAGATGCACTATCTCCTTCAAGACCGGAATAAAGCTGCTCAAAAACAATGCTCGCCGAAAGGCTAAGGTGTTTTTCTTGTGCATACTTATGCCCAATATAACCGTTTAAAATCAAGACTCCCTTATCATGAATCTTCCCTGTCGCCCTCACCTCTCTGTCAATGCTTATTATTCCCGACTTTCCTTTATATGTTGCAACCGTTATCTTATTGGGTTTACCAAAGCTGTAATCTCCCATCCCCACAATTGCAAGTCCATTGATTTCTCCTATTTTTTCACCATCCACATCCAAAAGATAAATCTCCTCTTCAAACATATCCATTACTTTTTCTTCATATTTATTACTTCTGTAGGCTTTCTCGCTTATCGCCTTCTCTATGTGTTCGATACAAACCACATCAGCTCCTTCAACTTCTGCCCAACTATCAGCTTCATACAGTATTTCCACGATTTTATTAAACCTTGAACTTAGTTTTTTCTGATTATCGGCAAGCCGCGAACTATATTCAACCACCCTTTGCACGGCTTTTCTGTCAAAATGCCTAAGGTTCTCCTTTTCGGTATGCGCAGCTATGAACCGAGCCATTTTAAGCATATTATCGTTATTTCTGATCATTTCGATATCAAAATCTGCCATGACCTTAAAAAACTTGTTGAAATCTTCATCATATGCATAGAGTAGCTGATATGTGTAGGGGTCACCTATCAGAATTACCTTAGTTTCAATTGGAATGCATTTCGGCTTTATAGATGTTGTCGCCACAAAGCCCAATTCCTTGCCAAGACTTTCTATTACCGCTTTTTTAGTACCCAAAGCTCTCTTGAGTGCGACCCATGAATGAGGAGACTGAAGTAAATCCCTTGCTCGCAGAATCAGATATCCTCCATTTGCCTGATGCATGGCTCCTGACTTTATTTGCATAAAGTCCGTCTTCATTACACCCATTTCATTCCTGTATTCAACGCTTCCCATAAGGTTGTAATATGAAGGATTTGATTCTTCAATTACAGGTGCATGCTCTGTTTCACTATTGTCTACAAATAAATTTATTTTATATCTGTCAAAAAAAGCTTCAGCATTCCTCATCTGCATCATTGCAAAAGGGTTATTCGTTTCTTGGGTGTCATTCTTTTTGAATTTGTTTATATTTGCAACAACATCCTTGACGACAGTATCCAAATAATTAGAAACATCCTCATCCTCACCAAAAATTCTATCTAAGTTGGTCATATGAAAAATAACGACTTTTCTTCCTGTTTCCTCATCAAGTCTTTTCAAACTGTTTCGCAAAAACTCTTCATTCACTTTCATCGAATTAAAAATATCCACAGTTTCTATGTTAAGTTCATTTGACCGTTCCCTAAGCTCATCTATTTCCTTTTCGTCCAATCCCTTGTATTCTTCCTCCGTCATCGGCCTTCCTTCTTTAAGTGGCATGCTTATTAGTCCTCGGTCAGTTTGACTAAAGACGAAGTCGTATTTCTTGGAAGTTTCATTTATATTTTTAAGCATTTTCTTTGAATTATTCTGGAATTCAATTATTATGCGGCCTTTCTTGTCTTCATACGCCTTTGTGGCAAAGGCACTGTCCATTTCCTTTCGAATGATATCAACAGTTTGATTCATCTCATCCACAAGCACCTTGCCTAGTCCCGGCTTCATGCTTAATGCAATAGGTGCATTTGGATTCTTAAAATTGTAGACATAAACCCAATCATCCGGAACCGGGCATTCCTGTGCTTTCTTTTCCACAAGTAGACGCACATAGCTGCTCCTTCCCGTTCCGCTTAGCCCCGAAACAAAAATATTGTATCCCGGCTTGCCTATTGAAAGCCCGAAATCGAGAGATTTAGAAGCCCTTTCCTGTCCAATTATGCCTTTTAGAGGCATAAGCTCCGCCGTAGTTTCAAAGTCGTAAACATCTCTTTTTAGTTTGAATTTCAATTTATTCGGTGGCAATTCGTATTTTTTCAAACGATTCACTCCCCTGTAGTATCATTATTTTTTCGCTTATTAGTATACCTACCCTCAATTTTCAATTCAAAAACAGAAAGAGTCGATTCGTAAATCAAATTTACGAATCGACTCTTTCTCAATACTCTAATAAACAGGTGTACAGAAATGTTTGTATTTTTCAACCTTGCCACAAGTAATCTCGAAGAACTTGCTTTTTATCTTGCCGCATACTTCTCCCGGTTCTCCGCTTCCTATGACCCGTCTATCTACTTCCACAATGGGTGTTACCTCCATCGCAGTACCACTGAAAAACGCCTCGTCTGCAGTATAGAGTTCTACTCTTGAAAAACTTCTTTCAACTACTTCTATACCAAATTCCTCTTTAGCAAGCATAATTACCGTATCTCTTGTAATTCCCTCCAAGATGTTGTCTGATTGAGGCGGCGTTATAAGTTTGCCTTTTCTAACTATAAAGAGGTTTTCTCCCGGACCTTCGCATATATTCCCCGAATCTGTAAGTAAGATAGCCTCGTCATAACCGTTTTGCAAGGCTTCCAATGATGCCAATGCCGAATTTATGTATCCGCCAGTCGGCTTCACTCTTGGAGGTATCATATTGTCTGTCATCCTTCTCCATGAAGATATACAGGCCTTAAATGATTCCTTGCCGGCAAAATTCCCCAATGGAAGGCAATACATCAATAAACGGTTGTCATCATCCATAAGCGTCGGAGAAAGATTGTCCGATCCCTTATAAGCCACAGGCCTTATATATGTGGTTGTTTTAAAATTATTCTTTTCAAGCAATTCCACCGTAATATCCACCAAATCCTGCACCGAATAGTCTATGTTTATGTTTAGCGTTTTACATGAATTTAAAAGGCGTTCATAATGCTCATAAAGACGAAATCCATAAAGTTGACCTTCCTCTTCATCCCAATACGCCCTAATTCCTTCAAAAACTCCCAATCCATAATTAAAAACCTTGGACCTTATTCCGATTGAAGCCTCTTCCTCTTTTACTATCTTGCCGTTGAAATATACATAAGACTGATTCATTTCTTAATTCCTCCCTATATTTATGTTTTTTTTAAACAAGAGCCCATGGCTAACGCCATAGGCTAAAAAATCAAATTATAGCTTGTCATTTTTTCTTCTTGCGCTTTTTCTCTTCTTTTACGCTGGCCACCATAACATCAATGAAACTCATCAAATCGCCTCCTTTTGCTTTCAATGCATTAAAAAACCCGTCCCACGGATTATATAGTAATCCTAGGGGCGAGTATTTATCGCTGTACCACCCTATTTCACGGAATAGTTCCGTCTCGTTTTGAGTCACATTGAACCCTATCCCTGTAACGGGGGAAACCGGAATCATCTACTCGGGAATCCTTTCGATTCATCTGCTCAGGAGTGATCATTTCATTTACGGAATACCACATGCTTTCAGCAAAATGCACGCTCTCTTTTGGAATCCGAAAATCTTTCTCTCCATCATAGCTATCAGTATATCAAAGTCGCAATTTTCTGTATATTTCGATAATACCCAAATCAATACTAAAAGTCAACATTTATTTTGCTATTATCTTCATCTTCAAATAACTACTATTCCTTACTTATATCCCTTGTTAATAAAATTTTTAATAAAAACTTGGGTATTACAAGCATTCTCTTGAAACGCCATGGTTCCTTTATCAATCTATAGAACCACTCTAGTCCCATATCAATCATGAATTTTGGTGCGCGCTTTGACACACCCGACATCACATCCAGTGAACCCCCTACACCCATAGCAACCCTAGCATTCAATTGATGCTTGTGTTCATGAATCCATTTTTCCTGTTTTGGAGCGCCCAAGGCAACAAACAAAACGTCCGGCTTAGATTCATTAATTTTTCTAATTATTTCTTGTTCCTTATCTTTATCAAAATAGCCATTATGACTATCTTTTATAACTATTCCCGGATAGTCCTCTTGAATTTTAAAAAGCGCCCCAGCCAAAACCTCTGGTTTAGCACCAAGCACATAAATTGATTTCTTAGTATAGTTCAAGTATTTTAGTATTTGCTCCATCATATCAATTCCCGCAATCTTGCCTTTTATTCCTATCCCATGAATTCTTGCGGCAAGAACCAGGCCGAATCCATCCGGTAAATTCAATTGCGAATCTAATAGAGCTTCTTTAAGGTATTCATCCGTTTCCGACAACATTATAATTTCAGTATTAGGAGTATATATGCTAGACGTTCTATCTTCTTTCAGAAGTTCTCTAAAACTGTTCATAGCCTCTTCCATATTCAAATTGTTGATTGGCACTCCAAATATTTCAATAATTTCTCTCATTTAATTACCTCTCGCAGATGATTTTACAGCCATTTCTCATTTCTTTAATCTTCTCGTCTTTTGTATTCAAAATCAACACCAAAACAATCGCATCATTAATATCTTTATGGATTGCGATGATGAAAATCCAATTATTATTGCAGTGTATAATTTCCTTTTATCATCATCCATGAATCTATTGAAACACTAACCCCTCTTCCATCGTTTCTTGGCACCAAAAGCAGATGGTTCATTTGCACCGAATCTCCGGTTTTCAGGTCATTTCCTGCTGTTAAATCGGCCAATCCGTTCCCTGAAGAATTTGCTATAGCCGTCATTGCGCCACTTCTCAATATAAGCTGCACATTGTCAGCAAAATAAACGGAGCTCCCAGCAGGTATCATAATCGCTTCGAAACCGAATTCTGAAGTTTGTGCTTCAATCGGTGAAGACGGATTGCCATTATTTACATTTAGCAATTCCAGCTTTTCCTGAAAATCCGATACAATTTCAGCCAAACGGTTTTCCACATATGACAAAGTGACTACAGGATCATTTTCCGAACCCGGATCAATAGACGTCGCCAAAACACCCAGGGTCATAACAAGTAAAACAATAATCGTTATAACCGGAATCGCCAATCTCTTTTTGTTTTTTCTATTCATAAAAACCCTCCGTTTTATTCTCCATTCAATGTTTAGTCTATTTTATCATAAATGTATTTAATATTAAAACACTATTGCTTCACGCAAAATTATCCCATTAAATTACATCCAACTATTTACCGCTTAAAAGCCTCCGGATTGATTCCCGGAGGCCCTCAATATGTATTGTTTTCAACTTCTATGTACTCATTTATCCTAACGCTCAATACCAAGACTTATCACTATACTCTTGTCCACTTTTTCCATCATGTCATCACCAAACGAACCTATTTTTTCCATAATTCTCTTTCTGTCTATTGTTCTTATCTGTTCCAAAAGCACAACCGACTTCTTGTTCAAACCATATTTATTTGCCGGAATTTCTATATGTGTTGGCAGTTTAGCCTTATTTATTCTCGAGGTTATTGCCGCTACAATTACCGTCGAGCTGTACCTATTTCCAATGTCGTTTTGAACCACTAGAACAGGTCTTACCCCACCCTGTTCTGAACCAACTACTGGATTTAAATCGGCATAATATATTTCGCCACGCTTTATATTCATACTTCGACATCACTCCCCAACGCCAACCTAGCCTCATAGGTACGCAAGCCAATAATATCGGCTTCAAAACCATCCTCAGAAATATTTATATTGATTGGGTTCATATACTTGTATCCTTTAGCTATCGCAAATCCATACTCTTCTACGCTTAAATCCGACTGCATAGGCTACTCCTCATAATAGTATTTCAATACATTATATATCTTGAATGCAATATAATCAAACTTTGTTTATTTCAGAGAGAGGCAGCTAAACCCCTCTCCATACTTTTTTCTACAAATTCATAAGGTAATCCACAACCTTGACGGTCTTTCCGTCCCTTGTGTATTCTCTTGGAATCCTCTTGCTTATCATGCAGGTTATTTCATAGTTTATTGTTCCGAGTTTTATAGCCACTTCGTCAATTGATATTGTATTTTTTCCATCGCTTCCGAAAAGAACAACTTCATCTCCAATTTTCGCATCGGTGCCGGTTACATCTATCAGACATTGGTCCATGCATATTCGCCCAACCACAGGTACTTTCTTCCCTTTGACAAGAACCTCCGCCTTACCCGACAACATCCTTGTAAATCCGTCCGCATAGCCTATTGGAATAGTAGCTATTTTGCGCAGACCCGGGGTAACATATTTAAGTCCATAGCTTACGCCTCTTCCCGCCTCCAACTCTTTTACATGGGAAATTTCAGCCTTGAGGGACATTACCTGCTTCAGGTCTATCCTGTCCTTTATGACTTCATCAGAAGGATACAAACCATACAATATGATTCCGGCCCTCACCATGTCTAGATTCATCTCGGGAAGGTCCATTATGGCAGCACTGTTTGAAACATGCTTGACCGGTATTTCAAGACCTCTAGCTTTCAATGCATCAACCATGAATTTATATTTCTCGTACTGTCCATATGTATACGCCTTATCAATTTCATCGGCAACCGCAAAATGGGTAAACATTCCTTCTATTTCTATAAAAGGCATCTTGCTTATTTCCATTATTTTATCAACGGAATCATCGGTCGCCTGAAAACCCAAACGGCTCATTCCTGAATCAATTTTAATATGCACCTTCAATGTTTTGCCAAGTTTTTCAGCTCTCTCAGAAAAAATTCTCGCTTCATCCACATTGTACATAGTCTGGATTATTTCGTTTTTAATCACTTCATCTGCGCCATAGGTCGGTGTATAACCCAAAATCAATATGGGAATATCCTTAAATACCTTTCTTAGTTGCAACGCTTCAGAAAGGGTAGCTACCGCAAACCTATCAACGCCCTGCTCAAGAAGCACCTTTCCTATCTCTACTGCTCCGTGTCCGTATGCATCAGCCTTAATTACCCCTGTAACCATTGTTCCCGGCCTGACCAAGGCCTTAATTTTTCTAAAATTCTCCTCGAATGCATCCAAATCTATTTCCGCCCATGCTGGCCTAGCTCTTTTTACCATTGTTCTCCCCCTATTAGAATTATTTTGTCATATTAGATAAAGCCACAGACAATGAATCCACTATATCCGTAGCTAATACAGATCGTTCATGGATTCTTTCCGCCGCCAAACAACCAGCCTTTTGATGAATCGCAACTGCCTCCAAAACTCCATCAAGCGTTTTATCAAACTGAGCCAATACTCCAGCAAGGACCCCAGCAAGAACATCTCCGCTTCCTGCAGTTGCCATAGCTCTATGTCCATTGGCACATATGAAAACCTCTCCGCCCGGTTCGGCTACAAGAGTTGTCGGACCCTTTAGGACAGTATATACTTCATGCTCCTTCGAAAATTTTCTTGCTGATTCCACAAGATTTTCGCCTTTGTAGTCTTCTCCAAAAAATCTTTTAAATTCGCCTGTGTGAGGAGTTATTACAACCTTTGAACCCAATCCTCTTTTATCAAGCAAACCAATTTCTTTGGATAAAAGATTCAGTGCATCCGCATCTAAAACAATGGTTTTATTCTCCATTTCAAAAGCTTTGCATATATACTTTCTAAGCAATGGGGATTCACCGCAGCCCGAACCCGCCACCAATACGTCATATCTTTCCATTTCTGAAACCATTTCATCAGTAAGTTCATTGTCCACAATCTCCGCTTCGGAATATGTCAAAGCTACAGCCTCCGGAACTCTAGCCGATATTAAATTCCATACGGATCTTTCAACTAGCATTTTTACCAAACCTACGCCAATCTTTAGCGCTCCCATCGCATTAAAAAGCGCTGCCCCCGGCATGTCCTTCGAACCCGAAAAGAACAAGACCTTTCCGCTCAAATACTTGTGTCCGGCTATATCCTTTGCCTTCATCATCATTTTCACATCCGAGCCCTCAAAAAGCATGGCTTTCGGCTTGAAGCCCTCTTGCGCCAAAGCCGGAAGTCCAATGTCGGCAAGAAAGAGTTTTCCTTTTCTCGATAAGCCTTCGTTTTTGAAATGACCCAATTTATAGCTTCCAAGCGCTATGGTCAATTCGGCAGATATCGAGTCTCCCATCGTCAACCCTGTGTCCCCGTTGACCCCCGAAGGAATATCAATAGAAATAATTGGCCGGCCACTCATGTTCATCTCCTCTATAACAAGCTTGTATGTGCCAGTAAGGGGTCTTGAAAACCCTGTTCCAAAAATACAGTCCACAAGAATCCTATCCTTAATCCATTCACTTTTTAGTGATTTGGAGGGCTCAAGGTGTTTAATATTCGATTGCAAATTTTTTAATATCTTATAGTTTACTGCTGAATCATCTTTTATAGAGCTCTCATGCGGCAATACCAATGTCAATACATCCAATCCCATCAAAAAGAGAATCCTTGCTATGACAAATCCGTCCCCACCGTTGTTGCCTGGTCCGCAAAACACGGTTACAGGTTCTCCCGGATATAGGGTTAAAATATGTTCTGCAACCCTCATGCCGGCATGCTCCATCAAAAGAAGCGACGGCATTCCTATCTCATCCTCATTCCACGCCTCTATTTGTTTGATTTGATCACTAAGATATATTGGCTTCATAATCTGCTCCTCACCAACAAAATGCAACTGCAGTGGCATAGTCCCTGCAATGTGAGATTGTGATTTCCATTTTTTTTATTCCCTGCTCTGCCGCTATTGCTTCAGCTTTACCGTGTAGACACACATAGGGCTCTCCGCTTTCTCTTTTGAGTATTTCTATATCCTTCCATGCAAAACCGCTTATACCGGTTCCCAAAGCCTTTGATACAGCTTCTTTGGCTGCGAAAATCCCAGCGGCACGGTAGCTTTTGTTCGCTATCCTTTCCCTTTCATTAGCCGTGAAAATACGATACAGAAATCTATCGTTCATGTTTCCTCGAATTCGCTCAATTTCAATTATATCGGTCCCCAATCCCATTCGCTTGACGCCTCCTCATGACTAATCGCATTTATAAATACATTTATATATATTCTATAAAATTTTTGGGAATCCTTCAAAAACAAAAGAGCGAAAAAATTCGCTCTTTTTCTGCAAACTGCACGATACATGCTATTTTATTTTTTTCTATAAAGAATCATCTTTATTTGATCACCTTTTATTTCCATCTCGGTACGATCCGTCATCATTCCAACTACTGAAAGCTCGGTATCAATATTGCATTCCCCAGTAAGTCCCCAAAAATATTCTTCCATGCCCTCCTGCTTTGGAATTTTCATGCACTTGACTAATTTCTCTATATGTTTTTTCTGGTCTCCTTTAAAATTTGACTCTAGTGTTATTACAGTCTCCTCATCTTCGGTTCGAATATTTGTAGAAATATTCGTCGCTCCCATAGAATAAAAGAACAGAGTCATTTCATTTATAATCTTTACAATCCGTTGCTTTTCATGAATCATTTTTCTTTTCTCCTTCCGAAAGTTTCGATTATTGGAATCATTACCGCTGCCACTATCCCCCCTGCAAATCCATTGTTATATAGGTTCATACCGCCATGAAGAACTCCTACATTTAGTACAACCGATGAATGAATGAATCCTGCAATTATACCTATGCCCGGTCCAAACTCTCCCGCTATCGGGGCAAGTGTCGTCCCAAAAAGAGCGGCTAATTGAATTGCCGGGTCGTTTGCGCCCCAGACTTTTGTAACCGAACCAAGCCATACTCCCGCTAATATCGGCCAAACATTCTTGGGGTGCTTTCCAAATGCACCGAATCCCACAACCGTGAATATGCCACCTATGGTAGGTCCGTTGAAATCGCCTTTTATCAAAAGCAGGTATGCCATGGACATGAATCCAAGCAGTCCCATATTGATAAGTGTAGGCGCAAAACCTTCCAGCGATACAAAATCCGTAACTGCACGTCCGGAGTACTTAAATATTTCAAGATAACCTTTGAAGCTCTTTCCATTTAGCCACCATCCCATTGCCAACATAGAAAAAAACATTATCCCCATCCAAATTCCAAGAATAAGATTATTTCCAGTCGACCATATAACCCTGGTCTGCGGTATAAATCCATAGGATTTAAAAAGAGAAACGAATATAGTCCCAATTATTCCAGCTGTAAATCCCACATTGTAGAGATTGTATCCCTGGTGAACCCTCAAAAGATATGAAGAAAGTGGCGGCAAGATGAAGCCTGACAATATTCCCACAGACGCTCCTAGTAAAATTCTTACCACTAGTACATGACCCGTGGTAAACATTAGCTGGGTAACCATGGGAGCCATGGCTGTTCCCAATATTCCTATCAGTACATGATTCTTAAATGGCTCTTTTTTCACCTTGCAATATAAGAATACGCCTAAAAGCACGAACCAGACATTAAAGATATTTTTACCAAAAAGGGCAAAACCCGCAGCGAGCGAAATGGTCGTAACCGCCAGACCGTTTACATCTACACCCAACTTGTAAATCATCCATGTAAAAATAAGAGCAAGCAAGCCTGCATTAACAAAAGCAGCGCCCATTCCACCAACACTTATATAATCCGTAATAAGCAAATCCGGCTTCATTGTTATTGCTAAAAGTCCCCTGAATATTTGAGATGGAGTATCCATTATCATTCCAAATAAGATCATATATAATGCATATCCTGCCAGCACCTTGTACTTGAATTTATTGGATATCCCACTTTTTTCTATTATTATTTTGCCGTTTTCAACCAAATGGACAGACCTCCCAGACTATATTATTTTGGCCCCTTCCATATCTATACTCAAAGATTCCAATGTCCATACATTCTCCATGGAATCCAAAAACTCCTTCATTGCCAAAACCTTCTTTTCGTCTGCTAGGGACAACACTCCCATCAATGTAGGTCCGGCTCCGCTAATGAACATCCCGTTGAATTCAAGTTCACGCATCTTGTCTTCTATTAAATCGAATCCATCTATAAGTCTACTACGGTATGGCTGATGCACCCTGTCGCGCAAAACATTCCACAAATTTTCAAAATTTCCGTTTACTAGGGATGCAACAAGCATCGCAGTTCTTGAGATGTTGTATACGGCATCCTCCAGTGAAAATGCATCCGGAAGCGCTTCTCTAGCTTTTTCGGTTGACAGCTCGAAATCCGGAATCATAGCATGAAGCAATAGCTTCTCATAATCGAAGATTATTTTTTCATGCCTTACGATTCCCGATTCAACAAATGAAACTGTCAAGCCCCCCTCAAAAGCAGGAACCACATTGTCCGGATGGCCTTCTATTTTTACTGCTAAAGCAATTAGCTCTTCTTTAGAAAACGGTCCGTTCAAAAGTGCGTTTGCACCTATGAGACCTCCTACAATACAGGCTGCGCTGCTTCCAAGACCCCTTGAAACAGGAATTCCTTCCTTTATATTTATCCTTATCCCTTTAAACTTTGCGTCAGCCGCCTCATAGAGCCGTCTGACCGATATTAAAACAAGGTTTTCTTCGTTATTGTATTTTTCATGGAATCCTACAATCTCAATTTCATCTTCCAACTCTTCAAATTCGAATTCATTGTACATTTTAAGCGCTAAGCCCATTGCGTCAAATCCAGGGCCAATGTTGGCACTTGTTGCAGGCACTCTTACTCTAATCATTCCGAATACCTCCCCGCCAAGAATCTATCTACAGCTTCCTTCATTTCATCCTTTCCGCATATGTGATTATGCCTTACCTTCCTATCCCTCATGCCTTTTACTGCCAATGGAAGCTCACCTTTGACATATTCGGACATTTTCCCAAGCAAATCCATTTCATCCACATCCTCAAATCTGCCGTCGATTGACGATAGTACAGCCTTTGGAAATTTATAAGGACTTGCGGTAGAAAGAATGACTGAATGAACCTTGCCATTATTTTCCTTTCTTTTTTGGTTTACTCCATATGCAACAGCTGTATGGGTATCCATAAGATATCCATATTCTTTGTAAACTTCCTTGATCAAACGGCTTCCATCCTCATCACTTATCCAGCCCGCTTCAAAGATACCCTTCAGGTTTTCAAAAATCACACTTGTATCATAGCTTCCACTTTCCTCAAGGGATTTCATCCACTCCATTACAAACTCTTTTTTCCTTCCTGAGGCCTCATAAAGCAAGCGTTCAAGATTGCTGGATACAAGTATGTCCATCGATGGCGACTTAGTCTTTTTTAGTGATCTATTTCGATCATAAATTCCACTTAAAAAGAAATCTGCAAGCACCTTATTCTCATTTGACGCACAAACAAGATGTTTCACGGGAAGCCCCATCTTTTTCGCATAGTATCCAGCCAATATATTTCCAAAATTTCCAGTAGGCACAACGAAATCAACAAGCTCTCCTGCCTTGATTGTCCCTTGCTTCATCAATTGTCCATAGGCATAGAAATAGTAAACAATTTGTGGAACAAGCCTCCCAATATTGATTGAGTTTGCCGATGACAAGGCGTATCCTTTCTTCTTCAATTCCAGGGCATATTTCTTGTCGGCAAATATATGCTTGACGCCTGTCTGCGCATCATCGAAATTTCCTCTTATTCCTGCAACATGCGTATTATCGCCTTCCTGCGTAACCATTTGCAGCTTCTGTACAGAGCTTACGCCATCCACGGGAAAGAAAACTATTATCTCTACACCTTCAACGTCTGCAAAACCCTCAAGGGCCGCTTTCCCTGTATCCCCGGATGTTGCTGTAAGTATAACAATATTCTCTTCAATCTTGCTTTTACTTCGAGCTATCTGCATAAACCTAGGCAATATAGACAAAGCCATATCCTTAAATGCAAGGGTAGGTCCATGAAAAAGCTCCAATATAGATACTTTTTCGTCAAGCCTTACTAGTGGCACTATAGCCTCAGTATCAAACTTCTTGTCATAGGCTTTACTTATACATCCTCTAAGTTCCTCTTCGCTAAAATCATCCAAAAACAAACTCATAACATCATATGCTATTTCCCCATATGTCTTGTTTTTTAATTTGCCGTAATCCATTTTGTATTTTGGCAAAGCGTTCGGAACAAATAATCCTCCATCTTCCGCAATACCTTTTACGATGGCTTCGGAAGCTGTAAATTTTCCGCTAGAACCTCTGCTGCTTTTATAATATAATTCCATAATTCTCCTCCAACTAAAATTTATAGCTTTTATTATAGCAAACTTATGACTATTTCCCTATGCTTTTCTATGCAAAAAAACAGAACATCGAAAGGATATTCTGTTTGCGTATCAAATTCCATCGTACGCGTTCATAATACATTTTCTTGTGTTTCGTATAAAGACTCTTATTTTTCAATACCGGTTCTCGCCTCGACTCCCTGCTGATAGTAATGCTTTATTTCTTTCATTTCCGTCACTAAATCCGCTACTTCAACGAGTTCTTCAGGCGCATATCTTCCAGTTAATACGACCTCCGTATGTTCAGGCCGGTCTGCTAAAATATCAAGAACATCCTTTACATCGAAAAGCTTGAAGTATAGGGCAATGTTGATCTCATCCATCACGACTATATCATAAAGTCCTGACCGTACAATTTCACCCAAAGCCTTTAATCCATTTTTTGCAAGATTTATGTCCTTCTCCGTTGGGTCCCTATATATGAAACAATCGTTTCCATACTGCTTCATTTCAAAATCCGGAAGATAGCTAGCCGCTTTAAGCTCGCTATAGGGCATACCCTTTATAAATTGTCCGAAAAAAACTTTTTTTCCTGCGCAAACTGCTCTTAGACATAGTCCGAGCGCTGCAGTTGTCTTTCCTTTTCCATTTCCCGTATATATTTGAACGTATCCCTTATCCATAAAATCTCCACCTTATTTATAGTTTTGTATATGCAAGAGCTATTCCGGCTCCTATTCGCGCATTTTCAAATACAAGACGCCTATTTGTTTCAAGGCTTTCTCCCGCTGTAAGATCCTTTATTTTTGAAAGCAAGTAAGGTGTAAGTTCTTTGCCTTTTATTCCGGCTTTTTCTGCAGATTTTAAAGCCTCTTCTATTGTCTCTTCCATTATTTCAGAAGGAATTTCATAGATTTCCGGCACCGGACAGGCTATTATCATTCCTCCCGATAGACCCAAATCCCATTTTGCCTTCATCATTGCTGCTGCCTCTTCGAATTCAGATACCATGCAGCTGCCTCTAAATCCGCTTTTTCTAGAATAAAAAGCCGGAAATTCATCTGTCCCAAAGCTTACAACCGGAACTCCTTGTGTTTCAAGATATTCCAGCGTTAATCCAATATCGAGTATGGACTTCACGCCTGCACTAACAACAGCCACATTTGTACGAGCAAGCTCAGTTAGATCTGCAGATATGTCAAAGCTTTTTTCGGCTTTTCTGTGAACGCCACCAATGCCTCCTGTTACAAAAACGCGTATGCCCGCCAAGGCCGCAGCAATCATGGTTCCCGAAACCGTTGTAGCTCCGTCCCTTTTCATTGCCAATGTGTAGGGAAAATCCCTTCTGCTTACCTTCATAACATTCTTGGCCTTTGCAAGATACTCAATCTCGCCTTCGGTGAGACCAACCTTCAATATGCCACCCAATATGGCTACAGTTGCCGGAATTGCTCCTGCCTCTCGTATTATATTTTCTACAGCAAGCGCCGTTTCAACATTTTCAGGATATGGCATTCCGTGGGCAATTATTGTGGATTCAAGAGCCACAACAGGCTTTCCTTGGCCAAGAGCATCCGCCACTTCCTGTTTTATATGCATTCTTTCTTTTATATCGTTTCTATCTTTAAGCATCTTTTCAACTCCTCTGTTCTTTTTTCAAGAACCTTAACGTTCATATTTTGGTTTACTGTTTTCCCACTTTCCATTGCAATTGATGCAGCAGCATGGCCATAATAAAGCATATCCGTTTTCGCACGGTTTTTGCTATGCCCGTAAATAGCCCCCGCCATGAAAGCGTCACCAGCACCGTTTACATTTTGCTTGCCTCCATGAAATGATGGGCAATAGTACACTAGTCCTTTTCCTGAAAGCCAGGCACCATTCTTTCCATCGCTCAAAAGTACCCAAGCAGCTCCATTATCATTAAGCATTTTAAGAGCCTTTATAACTTTATCCCTGCTATCCATTTTAATTCCTGTTAAAATTTCCGCCTCATGCATGTTAGGCTTTACTATTTCAAGAGACCACTTAAAACCCTTAAGTTTTTCCGCTTTTTTTGCCGAAACAGGATCAAAAGCTATATGCTTATTTTTATATTTTTTCATTACTAATTTTATCATTTCAATAGATAGGTTTGCGTCTATGACTATGTAACTTGCTTTATCTAATCCTTTACTAGATGACTCTAAACATGATAAAGGCAGTTTATCAATTATTTTCATGTCGGATATTGCTGTAATCATCTCACCATCGGCGTCAATAGTAGATAGATATATTGATGTACGCGCATTATTCTCAATTACAATGCTGCCGGAAAAATCCATTCCTATACTTTTGCAATGATCCATCAAGAATATTCCCATGGCATCTTTGGCAAAAGCAGAAACTAGACCAACCCTATAACCCATATGAATAAGATTTTCTCCAATATTCCTTCCGACACCTCCGGCAGAAATCTCGATTTTCCCAGGATTCGAATCATTCATAATAATTGATTCGCTTGAAAATCCGGTTATGTCAGCATTTATACCACCAATAACCATAATTTCATTGTTCATAAATGCACTCCCTTTATAATAACGAAGTCGGCCTTATTCTATATATTTTGATAAAATTTGCGATTCACTTCGTCAACTTTCTTCTCCATCTCCAAAACCTTTTCCTGTAAAACTTTAATTTCTTTTATTGCCGTTAAGCCATAAAAAAAGCCCATTATTCCAACACAAAACGCAACTACTGAAAACACAAAGGAATCTGTATACATTTTTTCACCCTCATTTTTTTATTTCGATAATCCTTTACTTACTATAGCATAACGCAAAGCATGCAAAAATAAAAGAAAAAGGCTCGCCAGTCAAGGAGCGAACCTTTTTCTTTTATATATTAAAGAGATAATTTGGATAGCAATTTATGCTACGTTTTTCGCAGCTTTTTTGTTTTTTGCTGCAGATCTAAGCATCGTAACTCCTGTATAAAGAACTACACCTATAACTAACCATGAAAGAATGTTGAGTGGAAGTGACTTAACTATATATGCAGCTATGAATACTCCAACTGCTCCTGCAATAGTTATAGCCATAGAAGCTTTTCTATCATATGCTGCCTCTTTGATAAATTTCATTGAAGCTACAGGCATCAAGAATGCGCATGAACCCATCATTATCGGGAAAGCTACTCTTGGGCTCATTCCAAGAATGTATACGAGAGCCATGCAAGGAGCATAGAGACCAACCCCTGCAGTCATGAGTGCACCCAAAACAAAGTTTGCTGCTATTGCAAAGATCAGTTTTCCACCAGTGAGACCAATTGCTTCGCCGGTTCCAAGTGAAGCAGTCCATCCCATTTGACCTGAAGTCATAAGGAAGGCAGTTGCAAGAAGTGCAAATCCCATAACCAATTGAACTTTTCTTTCGTCAAATTTTGCTACAACTCCAGCTCCAAGAAAAGCCCCTGCAGTTGCGGATGCAAGCATACCAACTAGAGTTACTATTTCTACTTCAATTACTGCGATAAAAATGAAAGCCTCAAGAACTACCGGAATAGTACATCCGACATTGAGCGTACCTGGAATAACTCTATCTTTCGTCTGTTTGAAAAACTTAAGCATTGCTGTTGTTGGAGCAAATGATCCAATTCCTAATGTGTCAAAAAAGTTTGCTACAAATCCTATACCTGCTGTTATTCCCCATGAATTGCTTTCCAACTCATCCTTGTGACCTGCAAAATCCTTTACAAAAATTGCACCAAACCATAACGTCATTGCTCCTAAAACACCTAAAATTGCTTGTACCATTTTCTTCTCCTCCTATGATTTAAATTATTTAAGAATAAATCCATATTTCACAGGGTCCGAATCATCAAATACAAATTGATTGAATCCTGTAATATAGGCTGAGCCAGTGATTTCGGGAATAATTGCATCTATGTTCCCTACTTTCGATTTGCCAACAATTCTGCCCTTGAAAAGGGTTCCAAGGATGCTTTCATATACAAAAGGCTCCCCTTCTTTTAACATGCCTTTTGCGTATAGCGTTGCTAATTTTGCCGATGTTCCCGTACCACACGGTGACCTATCAACTTGTCCCTGTCCGAATATTACTACGTTTTTATATGTTGCATCCGGATGAGTAGGTTCGTCATAAATTTCTACCAAGTCTACAGTGTTGATATGAGGTAATTCCGGATGTTGAATCTCTACAGTGTCATTAACTATGTCTCTAATCTTCATTCCAAGTTCGGTAAGCTTTTGCACATTAGAAGGCTTAACCTCTATTCCCAGTTTCTTAGCACTAACTATTGCAAAAAAGCTTCCACCAAATGAAATATCCAATGTGACTTTGCCTATGCCAGGCACTTCTATTTCAACATCTTGTTTATAAAGGAAAGAAGGAACGTTTTTAAATGAAACTTCCTGAACCTTTCCATTTTTAACTGCAACATCTCCTCTTACAAGACCCGCAGGAGCTTCGAGTACTACTTTTGTGATAGGCTCAACCATTGGAACCATGCCTGTTTCTATTGCAACAGTCATTGCCCCTATCGTCCCATGACCACACATATTCAAATATCCTCCGCCATCCATGAAAATTATTCCAAGATCTGCCTCTTTTGAAACCGGAGGTGTTATGATTGATCCAAACATATCATTGTGACCTCTTGGCTCAAGCATTATTCCTGTTCTCAAATAATCAAGATTGTCTTCCAAATATGCTTTTTTCTCCGGCATAGTTTTGCCCGGAATTGATGGAATTCCCCCTGTAACTATTCTAGTAGGCTCTCCCATTGTGTGAGAATCAACTGCATTTATCATTCTAGTGATTTGCATCTTAATATGCCCCCTATTTTCTTTTTTGAAGCTTGTTCATTTTGAGTTTCAACAGAGCCAAGGCTTTTTTGGCATCTCGCTCGTTGACTGTATTTTCCCCTACAATCTCGGTTTCGATGCCTTCCTTTGATTTGTTAAAATCAACTATTGTATCCATATACTCATTTTTTACTACAAATGTTGCCGCTGTCCCTACAAAACTCATTCCCACTACTGGAATGTCTCGCTTGCCAATTTGCTCAATAGTATTTGCAAAGTCCACATGCGAATTTCCCCATCCATCAAGAGAGATAATGACTCCGTCCGTTCTCATGGCTTCAACCCATGCGGCCGCCCTTGTTCCAACAAGAAGCTTTTCGGCATTTCCCTGGGGTGTACCAAGCAGAAGCACTCCCTGCAAATCAATGTCCGTATCCCTTGATACAACATCGAGAAGAGGATCTCTAAAATGGTGTAAAGACGTTTCTTTTGTAGATGGTCCTATACCCATAATCTCCTCCTAGGTCATTGCCCTTATAGCCCCGTCTCTATATTCGTTTGGGGACAGTATCATAGGCATATTAAGCATGTCTATATTTGAAAACCCGCCTTCAAAACCTGATGGTTCAAGTGGAAACAATTGATTGTCGTGCATTGCTCCCTGTCCACCAATCTGTTTAATGATGACAACCTTCTTTTTATCTTCTCTAATTACGTCGTAAAACTCGTGCTTCTCATCTATCTTTTTTATGTCCAGTTTTTTAATCTTTTCTCTTATTTCCTGTACGAAACTATCACAAAGTGCATGAATGACCAATGGCAATTTTCTGCCAAATTCTGACCCTTCCTTAAGAAGAACATCAAATTGTATTATGATATCGTTCTTGCCTGGAGTTCCGGCTCTACCAAGCATCAACTGCTCTGATAGTATTCCATCTGAAGACCCGAAGTTCGACATTTGACGGCCATTTTTTTCCGCCCCGTTAAGCATTACATAGACACCTGTCATTGTATGGGTAATTCCTTCTCCCAATACTCCCAATACCTTTGTAGAAATCGGCAGTATATCCATTATGCAATTGACATGCCTGTCATGGTCTCCAGGTTCGATTATATTTATCGAAATATTATCGATTATGTCCTTGTCAATTTCCAGTTTGTTTGTCATGTTTTTGTCAATCGAAAGCGTATGATCCCTATATCCCGTTGAGTCTGAAAAAACAACCCGATTGACATGAAAGGTCCGGATTACCAACCTTCTCATATTTTTTTCCATTTGTTTTCCCCCAAATACTTTTGTAAAATCCGTCTTCCTCACTAAAGAGAGAGGAAGACGGCCAATTTTTACACTACTGCTACATACTGATAGGGAAGTTTAACGATTCTTCCAGGTGTTTCAATTGTTTCAAGTAAATTTAATGTATCTTCCAATATTGCTGTTTGCATTTCTATATTGTGTGGTTCTCCAGCATTTGCACCCATTGGTACGAGTGGCGCTACAGCCCTTGGAGATCCGGCTTGTCTTACTACAGGAGGAAGTGCCGCAATAACTATTGTCGGTATTCCAGCTTCCTCAATCGCTCTCTGCACTATAACTGCAGAGCGGTGGCAAGTGCCTCAGCCAGCTGTCATGACAACAGCATCAACATTTTCATCCTTAAGCTTTTGAGCAATTTCAGGACCTGTTTCATGTGTGAAAACTTCAACGTTTCCGCCTCCACCCATAAATCCGAAGTGCATGGGTGCAACCCCTTTGATTACGCCTTTTGCTGCAAGCTCATTAAGACGGTCAATTGGGAACATGCAGTTGATGTCCTTATTTACATCCGAGTTGTCATATCCACCATGTGAAACCATTAAATTGTCGCTATCACTATCTCCGGGAATTTCTCTGTAACCTGTGTCCCCAGCCAAATTGAACCGCTTATCCGACTTCAAATGCACGCCGGCGGCCGTAGCCAATGCGATTACCATTTCATTTAAAGGCTTTGTTACAGGCGTCCAGACAACCGGAGGTGTATTAGGCACATATATTTCTGATTGCAAACCTTTTACAACAGTCAAACCCATTTTACTTTACCTCCCTACAATCTTCTTTGTATTCAGATTGAATATGCTCTTTATAATTTTCTTCAGCGCTTCTCTTAGCTTCAAGTTGCCTTACCGCGCTTCTTGCATATTCTTCATCGGCTTCCACATCTAGAACTTCGATGTAGGTCATCATAAATCCAACCTGTTGACCCCTCATGAGTTCTACAGGGCTTATAACCATGCGTCTTGGCACTTTAATTTGTCCCATACGGCCCTTGAAGTCTACCGTAACTGAACAATCACTAAAATCCACTACTATTCCTTCATAAAAATTTTCTGACGAAGCATATTTCAATCTGTCCATTTTATATCACCCTTACTTTTTATTCTTCGATTTCGTAGATTTCTCTACGTTTTTTGGATTTTTCAAGACTTTGTTCATTCTCGCAAAGCTCGATTATTTCTCCCGTAGCTTCTTCAATTACTTCTATATTATTCTGCTTAACATTGGCATTCCAAGATCTTTCAGCCTTCTTGATGCTTTCGCCCATCATCTCGGACTTAAGCATATAGATTGCTCTTATTGCATCTTCTTTGCACAATGTATTGTTTGAAAGAATTTCATTTTCGATGCCCTGAAGTGACTTGTTGTTGTCAACCATTGCTGTCATGAATTCATTTCCTACAACTAATTGTCCTTGAACTGCGGCATAGGTCATACCTACTACTGGGATACCTCTTTTGCCAACCTCTTCGATATGGGCTGCGAAGTCGATGTGATTGTTTCCGAAACCTTCTGTTCCAACTATTGCACCATCAAGGTCCATAGTTTCAACAGTCATTCCAAGAATTTTCGATACATAGAATTTTTCTGAGTTAACTTGAGGAGAACCTACAAGGATAACAGCAACCAAGTCGACCTCTTCGTCATTCATCAATTCAAGAACCATTGGCTCTCTCCAATAATGTCTGGATGTTTCTTTTGAAGCCGGTCCTATGCATGTAAGTGCGTGTATGCATCCGTCCAATATTTGAAGCGGAGAAACAACAATCGGTACATTTCCAAGGTCTACATTAGCCTTTGCTCCTATAGTACCAATAGGTTCTACCGGAAGAATGAAATTATCATGCATTGCACCCTGTCCCATTATTTCCTTGATGAAGGCTACTCTTTTCTTTCCGGGATGTCTTGTTTGAACAAATTCCTCTGTATTTACAGCAAGACTATCATCCAAAGTTTTCAAGGCTTCACGGATTTCTTGAGTAACTACATCAGTTGCTCTGTGAGCTGCCATCGGTCCTGGTCTTTCCATTCCTGTTCCGCGTTTAACGGTAACTTGTGTCTTGATGAATGTTTCTCCAAATTCAGGAGCTCCTGGACGTCCCCACATGATGTTTCTGTCCAATATTCCTTCTGATGATCCAAATTCACCGATTTGAACACCATCTTCATCTGTACCTGTAACAACCATTATTGTTCCGTCAACTACTCTTGTGATTCCATCTCCGACTTCACCCTCTTCTTTTGTAGCAATCGGTTGAATGTCCATGAGTGTTTCACTGTAGGTGTCATATTTATCAGGTGTAATAATTTCAATCTTCATGTCGATAACGAGCTTTTCAGTTTCGATTGCATCTTTGCAGATATCTTCACGAATCGTAAGAGTCGTTCCTTCTATTTTTGTTTCTGGACCAAACTCAACCTTATCAATTACGAAATGCTTTCTTGTAAGGCTTCTTATTACTTTTTCTTCATGAGTTTCAAGACTTGCTCCAGCTCCAGCTTCAGTTTGAGCAGCTTCAAGAACCGGTACTACTCTACCTTGAGGCATTACTCCACCTGCTACTCCGCCAGCTACTCCGCCAGCTACTGTGAGAGGAAATTCAAGGTTTATATCTCTTCCCTCGCCAATATGAATTCTAACAACTCCACCCTGAGCACCCATCTGCATAACCGGCATAACCGGTGCTACTGGTGCTACTTGAGCAACTGTTTTATCTTCTACAAGCGCTTCTACAACTTCCTCTTCTTTTGCTTCGGCTTCTTTGAAGCCATCAACCATTGAAGCAACTAGTGGTGTAAGTGAATCGACAGTTACTTTCAATTTCGCACCCAACACCTGACCAATAGTCAAAACGTTTTCGGGTATTTCTAGCAAGCCGGAATCCTCAAGATCAGGAAGTATTTCAGGATCTTCCAGATTTTCAGGTGTAATAACCATACCTGCTTCGAATCTGCAGCAAGTTACAGCCACATCATTGGCATGCTCCTTTGCAGTTTCCAAAGTAATAGACATTTTTCTTTCCCCCTATTCTTAATTTTCTTCTTAGTCTTTAATTCGTCTGTAGAGCTTGTGACCACAAGCCCTAAGAACGTGGTCAGTACTGTGATACACCGGAACTCCCAAACTGGGAGCTGCCTTCATGACGGTGTTCGTTCAATCCTGGCAGGTTCCGGTTAAAATAACCTCGGCCCCTTGCTTTTTTAGATAAAGAACCGTTTCTGCTTGACCCGGACAAGAACCCGGAAGTTCACAGCGATAACGTCCTCTTCCATCGTCTATCATTCTTTTGCATTTCTTTTCTGCAACTACTTCGGCTCCCATTTCAGCCGCGATTTCCCTGAGCCTTTCTTCCTGGGCTCCGCATTCGCATGCTATGATGCCAACCTTTCGCTTTTCATTTGGAAAAGGCATTGCAACCAAAACTCCTCCGGTCGTTTTTGTAACCCTTGATTTTTCAGACCCACTTTTCCCTGTGAAAGCTCCGCCGGCAACAATTTCACCATGATGTCCATAGTAACCACCAGCTGCTTCGATAAGCGTTTCAAAATCGGTGCCGATTGGAACGTTGAAGAAAATTTTGCCATCCTTGGCATTCTTAAGTCTTCCTCCAACTGTTACATCTTTTGTAATAACAGGTCGTCTGTCTTCAATAGCCCAAACTATGTTTTTAATTGTTTCAACATTACAGATGACAGCATTTGCTTCAAGAGGCAATTGACCAGGCTGAAGTTCTACTCCCAAGAGTTCTCTAATTATGACTCTTTCATCTCCTGCCGGATACATGTCTGGCAAAAGCTTTACTTCCACTTTTATTTCTCTAGCGCAAGCTTTTTTCAAAACCGAAATGGCTTTCTTATTATGAAGTTTGTTTTTTATTGCAATAATCCCTTTAGCCGCCTCAGTTATTTCCATAGCATATTTGACACCTCTTACAATAACGTCAGCATTTTCTTCAATGTAAAGCGTGTTGTGGTTGAGAACCGGCTCGCACTCTGCCGCATTGGCAATAACGTACCCGCCAATAAGCTTTGTTCCAAGCTTGATTCCTGTTGGGAATCCCGCTCCGCCCGCTCCAACTACTCCTGCTTCCTTAAGAGCATCGATGAGAGTATCGGTTTCATTAATCTTTATATAATCTTCCGGTTGCTCAGCATCCGCCTTAATTTCTATTGATCCGTTTTCAAGAGATTCTACAAGGCCTTTTACACTTGCGTGAATATTTGCTCCCAAACCCTCAGGCACTGCTATCAATTGTCCTTTTTCCACTAAATCTCCTACAGCAACTATAGGTTTACACGGTCCACCAACATGCTGCTTCAAAGGAAGAATTACTTTTTCTGCAGGTTTTTCAATAAATCCAATCTTACTTTCAATATTGACAGCTGCTTCCATTATTTCACCTCCTTAAAAAGTTCTTTGTGTAGAACTTTGTTATTTTTTAATCACATCTACTATCTACGCAACTTGCATGCCAACTCCTCAAAAAAAATTTAAAAAAAGCTGTAACACAGCTTTTTCAACAAATAATTCTTTTATAGTTTTTATCAATAAGCTTAATACTACTTATTTACAAATACAATATGTCAGTATTTCGACGTTTTTAGGACTTGTATATTTTTTAATTATTCAATATATTCAGTTTTTTATTTTTGAAATTTCATTTTCCACAAGTAACTGTTTTCAATATATGCATCTATTTATAGCTTTGATTTTCAACTTTGTTTTTCTTGATTCAGCCATTATGAAAGAGCAAATTCCCTTTTATCTGAATTTGTTTGTGATTTAACAATCAAAATAGACGCATGTCTATTTTCCGACACGCGTCTATTTTCCGACATTATTTAATTTTGTATTGTTCCATTTTATAATAAAGGGTCGTTCTTGGTATATTTAGGATTTCTGCAGCTTTTTTCTTGTTACCCTTGCTCTCTTCCAGTGCAAGTATTATGTGCTTGCTTTCTAATTTTTGAACTGCCTTATTCAAATCCATTTCGATATATTCGCCCTCTTTGTCGATGTAATCCTTGGGACGCTCAAATCGCATGTTGGCCGGCAATGTTTCAATTGTAGCAAGACCATCTTCCCCGCACACAACTACTATATATTCCATGACATTTTTCAGTTCCCTTATGTTTCCCTTCCACTTACATTCACGCAATGCATTAATAACATCCCTATCAAGTTCAGGAATTCTACGATTATTTTTTTCGGCCATTTCATTTAGGAAATGCCGCGCCAGCAATATTATGTCATTTTGCCTTTCCTTAAGTGTAGGTAATTCTATGTTAACAACCTGCAATCTATAGTAAAGGTCGTCTCTAAATGATTTTTCATCAACCATATCCATTAGATTTTTGTTTGTGGCAGATATTACCCGTATATCAATATCAATGGTTTTTTCGTCTCCTATTCTTCGCAGCTGCCTTTCTTGAAGAACTCTTAATAGCTTTGATTGCATGTGTAATGGCATTTCACCTATCTCATCAAGAAAGATAGTTCCTCCATTTGCCAATTCAAAAAGACCAGGTTTACCTTTTTTTCTCGCACCTGTAAAAGCCCCTTCTACATAGCCAAACATTTCACTCTCAAATAACTCCGAAGGTATAGAGCTGCAGTTTACGGGAACAAACATTCCTTTTCTCCCGCTATAATCATGTATAGCCCTTGCAAATATTTCTTTTCCGGTTCCGCTTTCACCCGTAATCAGTATAGATGTTTCAGTTTTTGCAATCTGTTTTGCTACTTTAATGCAATTGTTTATTTCCGTGCTGTTTCCTATTATATTTTTAAAATTATCGCCCGATATTTCCTTTATATGACTTTCAAGCATTGCTATGGCTTCGTTGGCTTTGTCTAGGTCATATGACAAATTCTTAACCTCAGTAACATCTCTGTCAGAAGTAACAACCCCTGTAAATACACCATCAACATATAGGGGAAATGAATTTATTATAACGTACGAATTTTTCCTAGGGCGGTGCAAAGTATTTTTCATGGGTTTTTTCGATTTAAGTACCTTCATCCCTAGAGCATTGTCAAAATGCACCGAGATATGCTTCCCTATTATCTCTTCTCTTTTTATATCATAAAGCCTTTCACTGCTTTTGTTCCACAAAAAAACAATGCCTTCAGTATCGATTACGCAAAAGGCCTCATGTGAATTGTCAACCAACTGATTCAATTGGTTCATCATTCGTTCGGTCCTCATGTAATAGAAACTCCTAACCTCTTCCTTCCGAATAACACCTTTCAGTATTCCATTTTCCAAGATAGGCAAACGTCCTATCCCTTCCTTAATCATTAAATCGCGACACTCATGCATTGTAAATTCTAGGTGTGCAGTAATAAGATTCATTTTCATAAAAACTTTCGCAGGAAAATACTTGTTATTCTCTTCTTCATAGATAGAAGCAAGATCTTTTAATGTCAATATACCTGTAAGAAATCCTTCGTTATCCTTGAAGAAGGCTTCTTTCATATTTTTTTTGAGCATCATAGTGACAACTTCACTAATTTCTTTATTCTCATCAAACTGAAGATACTCTTTCGAATATACTTCGCGTGCAAGAACGTTGAATATATATTCCTCCATGCCATCACTCCCAATCCCGTAGTTAGTTAACATTATATCACACGGTTATTGGTAGAAAAATGGAATATGGAACTGGCCGATATCTTTAAGAACATTTCTACGCAACAGAAGACACCATCTACCATTACAATTTATTCACAAAACAAGATTCAGCCAGTTCCGTTTGAAATCGTACAGTAATTTGATACCCCTATTTTTATTTTTTAACACTTTTATATAACAAATACCCACTTTATAATATAGAATAGAAAGCATAAATAAACTAAGGAGAATAACAAATGCCAAAAAAAATAAACCCCAAAATAATAATCCTCATTGGAGTTTTCTTTACATCATTTTCTTCTATACTTACAAGGGTTTCCGAAGCCCCATCTCTTGCAATAGCAACCTATCGCCTAGGCATCACTTCTTTGCTTCTAGCACCGGTTTTTTTTATAAAACACATTCCAGAAATGAAAGGCATGGACCGAAAAACTTTTATTTTGTGCATCATAAGCGGAATTTTCCTAGCACTCCATTTTGCATCTTGGATAAGTTCAATTCGTTATACTTCCATCACTAGCTCGACAGTACTGGTAAACACTCAGCCAGTATTCGTAGTATTGGGAAGCTATTTGATTTATAGAGAAAAGTCGTCGTTTCGTTCGATTGCAAGCATTCTTGCGGCCATAGTTGGAAGTGTAATTATCTCTCTTGGTGATTCATCCATGGGCAGCAATGTGCTTTACGGCGATTTTCTTGCAGTGGTCGGAGCTGTAACCGTTGCAGCCTATATGCTAATAGGACGCTATGCAAGAAAAAATCTTTCAGTAACAGGCTATACATTCATAGTCTATAGCACATGCACAATAACATTGCTTTTTATGAGCCTTGCTACATCAACGCCACTCACAGGATATCCTCCCAGAGAACTGGCCATCTTTCTAGCCTTGGCTGTTGTCTGTACCCTGCTTGGCCACTCAATCTTCAATTGGGGGCTTGGACATGTCAAGCCGACCTTTGTATCAACAGCAATTCTTGGCGAACCGGTGCTTGCAACCATATTCGCAATAGTCCTGCTCGGGGAAGTCCCTACACTAACCCGCCTCATAGGGGGGCTGGTAGTAGTCAGTGGAATCTATAGCTTCATTTTGACTGAAGCAGCTGAAAGCAAAGAAAACAGCAAGCAGCAGGCAGCAGGCAGTAAGCAGTAAGCAGTAAGCAGTAAGCAGTTAGCAGTAGGCAGTAGGCAGTAGGCAGTAGGCAGGTCCTTGTCCAATGTTTCCAAGC
>CAZTZB010000005.1:47822-72681 GCA_964617505.1 uncultured Peptostreptococcaceae bacterium
GCAGTAGGCAGTAGGCAGTAGGCAGTAGGCAGGTCCTTGTCCAATGTTTCCAAGCCCTCTCTGCTTTCAATAATCTCGAATTTTCCCAGCGTGCTTTTTTCTATTTTATGTTTTGGATACGAAAAATCCAGTATGCCGTGCTCCCTCAAGTCTTTTACCCAAGTGCCAATCCGATGTATGAATAAGTTTATATAACCCTTGCCTCCACGCCGGCCTCCATGAAATAGAGATAGGCTTCCTTAACTCTTTTGCCGGTGATTTTTTCCAGCGCTTCTTTATAGACGGTTAATTGCGTCCTATAGGTTTCGGTAGCATTTTCCAATCCCTTTCTCCATGAACTTCCCGTTTTGTAATCCAAAATAACCCATTCCCCGTCCTCCTCAAAATAACAGTCTATAACACCCTGGACAAGCAGATAATCTGTGCCGCTTAGGGATTTGTCCATCTCTATTACATCTTCCACCTTTTTCTTTAAAACAAATGGCACCTCACGATTGACATCCTTTGAAGATATAAGACGGTTTCCAAGCGGTGATGCTAGAAATCCTCTTATTTTGCCAAAGTCAAGAAGGTCAAAAGCTCTTTCCTCTAATTTATCGTTCTCAACCATTTTTCTTATTTGCCTTTCTATTTCTCCATCCTTCTCAGTCAATTCCTTATTTAAAAGCAAATTTTGCATCACTGCATGATACAGATTTCCTATCTCAGCAGGGCTAGCCTCAAGATTTACCGAAAGTGCTTCCGGAGCCTTTGCAAGGGACGGAATCGAGAACCCTATCTTTTCATTGGCTCGCGCCACATCGAGTCGATTAAGAAGGGTTACTGTCATTTTTGATGGAATGTCCGTCATCCTAGCGTATGGATAGCTCCAAGACAGTGTCTCATCCAGCTTGTCAAGCAATTCCGGATCGGCTTCAAAACCAAGGGTTTCGACCCTATTTTTGACTGATGAGTCAAACGCTTCCGGCAAGCCTTTCGAGAGAGTCGATCTGTCATGTACCTTCAAACGCCATTTATGGCCTTCTCCAACAAGTCTTACTTCTCTGCCGCTTCCCGCAGCAAACTTGTCCGTTTCGGTCATAAGGGTGGAAATCGGACCCATTATCCAATCAAAGTATGAATCTGAGTCTATTATTGAATAGTCGGTAATAGCAGAAGACCATTTGGTTATTTCTTTTTCAGCATTTCGGACTGACCCTACTAGCAAAAGACGGTCCGCCGCTCTTGTTAAAGCCACATATAGTATACGCATTTCCTCTGCAACCGACTCTCTGAAGGCGCGAAGTTTGATTGCTGTCTGAGGAAGGCTCTCTCTGAAAATCCGTTTATTTATATCGTAGAATTTGGGACCCATACCCAGATCTCTATGCATAAGTAAATCATTTTTAGATACCCTTCTCTTCATTTTCTTTCCAAGCCCGGTCATGATTACGACAGGAAATTCAAGCCCCTTGCTTTTGTGTACGGTCATCATCCGAACAACATTGTCTTTTTCGCCCAACATGGTTGCTGTGTCCATGTCTCCGCGACTCTTCAGCACATCCTCAATGAATCTGATGAATTCAAAAAGGCTTCCACAGGTTCCTTTCGACAATATAGCCACTCTGTCCATAAGAACCTTGATGTTCTCGCGACGCCTTATGCCTCCGGGCATAGCGGACACGTAATCCATGTATCCGGATTCGACCACAAGCGACCAAATAAAGTCATCGAGCTTCATGTAGCGAGCCATGCTACTCCATCTATCTATGTTTATATAAAATTCGGAAAGCTTTCTTGAAGTCTCGTCAGACACGGTTCTTTTATATGCCACTGCGGCTTCATGGTATGATCCCTTTGGTGAATTCAACCGTATTTGTGTCATCTCCGCAATCGATAATCCACCCACCGGGGAACGAAGCACTGACAGAAGCGGCAAATCCTGCCGACTGTTGTCTATGAGCTTTAAAAGGTCTATTAACAGCTTGATTTCAAGGGTGTCGAAATAGCCACCGCTGTCATCTGTATATATGGGAATTCCCTCTCCGCTAAGCACCTCGTAGAAAATATCCGCCCAGTTTTTTGCGGCGCGGGAAAGAATGACTATGTCTCTGTATTCTATAGGGCGATAGGCTTTAATGTTTGGATCATAGGTTTCTTCAGTCATCAAGCGTTTTATCAGTCTTGCGGTCAATACCGCTTCTGCCTGCGAATGGTTAAGTTCGGCTATATCGTCATCCACAGATTCGTTTTCGGCCTCAAAGACCTTTTCAAGCATGTGTATCTCTACCGATTCGTCACGCTTCGCCAAAAATTCCTTACCGCTATTTAGTTTTGCATTGTCGTCGTATTCTATCTCTCCTGTTGTTTCGTTCATTATTTTGCCGAAAACGAAATTGATGCCCTCCAGTATGTTCTTTCTACTTCGGAAATTTTTATTCAAGACAATCCTTTTGCCTTCAGATTCATCATTTCCGTATTTAAGGTATTTGGATATGAATATACCCGGCTCCGCCAATCGGAATCTGTATATGCTCTGCTTAACATCCCCTACCATGAATATATTGTTTTTCCTGCCGATGCCTCCGATTATAGCTTCCTGCATTCTATTGTTGTCCTGATACTCATCCACGAATATCTGACGATACTTCTCCTTGAACCTACGCGCCATTCTTTCGTCCTTGAGTATTTCAAGTGCAAAATGCTCAAGGTCATTGAAATCCATAAGGCGACGCCCCGCTTTTTTATCCAAATAACGCTCATCAAGTTTTTGAGTAAGATGCGCCAGATACGCCATATCCGGCTTGAGTTCTTTAAGCTGCTCATAAGCAGTTTTTATCGGACAATCAAGATACTTTGCCTGAAGCCCCACTATGCGCTTCTTGAACTTATCCCTTCCATCTTTAACCTTGTCAACTTTTGCAATATCCATAAACTCTTTGCCTGGTTTTCTTATCGGTTTAAGCTTATCGAAAACAGGATTCGGATTGTCCCTTACTTCCTTTGCATAGACTCTAATATACTCCTCTATATCTTTTTCTGCGGATAAAATAAGCATTTCAACCAAGTTCCTATCCGATTTTAGAGCCTCTTCATAGGGCAAGGGTCCGTCCGGGCTTACAGATGTTCCTAAAAGCTCATCATATCCATTTAAGATATATTCAAGTTCCATAATCAATTGTTCTTTTATTTCTGCAACCCAGGGCCCATTTTTAAAATCCTCATAGGACTGTCCAAACTGCGCGATTGAATCATCCATCCATTCCCAAGGCTCGGGCATTGATTTTGCAAATGAATGGAAGCTTTTCACCATGCTTTTGAATGCCTCGTCATCCTTATTGCTACTAAAGGCCTCTACAAGATTAATGAATTCCGAAGTTCTGGCGGCATAGTTTTCCTCGAGAAGCTCGGAAAGAGCCTCATCCATTAGCATATTTCTTTCCAGATCGTCCGCTATCCTAAACTCGGGGTCAATATCAATAACATGGAATCCCGCCCTTATAACCTCTATGCAAAAGCCATGAAGCGTCTGGATTGAAGCCCTGTTTAGGCGATTCATCTGTCTTCTTAGAAATACGGCCTTTTCACGGCTACTTTTGCCGCTATCTAATTGATCCGTAAGCGCCCTAAGTATCTTTTCACGCATTTCCGCCGCAGCGGCATGTGTAAAGGTAACTATAAGCATTTGATCTATGTCTATTCTCTCCTCCAAAATCATTTCAATGATTCTTGCGACAAGCACCGCTGTCTTGCCGGATCCCGCTGCAGCAGATACAAGGAGATGGCTTCCCCGGCTTTCAATAGCCTTTTTCTGCTGAGTTGTCCAATCAACCACGGTCCTCCCCTCCTTCCTTTCCATCCTCTTCTATTTCCCTTGCATCACTTTCCATTTTTTTAAGCGCCTCTTTATCGGTCAGAGACTTAAGATTTCTGTAAGTGTTTCCCTTAAAATCCTTGTCGAACTGGCAGATAGAAGCAAACTTACAAAACGTACATGCTTTATCTGTTCCTTTTCTAAATGGCCTTGCATCTATTTTCCCTTCAAGTATGCATTCTGCCGCATCCCCGACAACCTTTAGCACAAATTTAAGCAGATTTTCAAAATCACCTATTTCTATTGATCCGACAGTTTTTGCGGGGCTTGCGTCCTGCTTGAGCCTTGCAGGAATTATGTCAGACGACTTTCCTTCCTCAAGATCCATGTCCATGAGTTTTATTATCCTCTCATCGCGAAGGACTACTCCCTTCATCTTGAACCTGCTCCTAAATGCCGATTCAATTTGACTCTCGTCCATTCCTGTATCCTCCACCATAGGGTCGTCAATCTTGAAATAGAATGCACCAGCTGGAATGACTTTCTTACCATTCGCTTCAATTCCACTCAGTGCAGCCTTAAGATATATGGGGAGCTGAATTTGAATGCCATAGTATGCGTTTCCTATCTTGAATGGCTTGTCATAAGATTTGTAATCAATTATCTTAACATAGGTGTTTTTATCTTTTTCGCAAGTGTCAATTCGGTCAATCCGCCCCTCTAAGCGTATTGTTTTACCATTCTCGGTTTCTATTATTATTGGAGGCATTGGGCTCCCTTCTCCAAAGGCCATCTCTGACGCTGAAGGAGTAAACCCGCCTCTTTTAACATGTTCAACTGCCATATTGGCTGTTTTTTTTGCTATTCTTTCTATTCTGTCAGCAAAATACTTGTATCTTTCCGTGCTTCCAAGTATTTTGCCTTCAAAGCCTTCCATTATTTCTTTTGCCGCCTCGCCCATTATCTCGTCCACTTTGTCCTTAGAAAGCTGTCTCCAGTTCAATCCTCCATCCTCGACTCTTTTTGCAAAGGATTCAACAGATTCATGGAATATGCGTCCCACATCGGGACTCTTAAGCTCATAAACTTTTCTTTCGAAAGGGCGCAGCCCATATGTAACAAAGTGCTGAAATGGGCACTGGTAATACCTTTCTATGCGACTACTGCTAGATCTTAGTGGCTCACCATAGAGCTCAGCAGCCACCTTGGAAGTAATGTTCCAATCCATATTGTCATGGAATAGGGCTTTTCTTGTCGTTTCGAAGTCTGCTTTTAGTACAGGCGACCGGCTTATCCAACATGCCAAGGTCTTTTCTATGTCCGTCATTTCGCGATGCTCCTCTATATATCGCCTCAAGGCCTCTACAAGGTGTCCATAGGCCGCCTTTGGAGCACGAAAAACCCTCTCTGGCCTAGAACCAAGATTGTCTCCCATTTCATCCATTTCGGGAAAGAGTTGCTTAAGTCTGCCTGCAAGTATGGATGGTCTAAGACTTTGTCCCTCGGCATCCGATAGGGCATAGCTAAACCATATGAAATCCGTCGGTCTCGCAATGGCATTATAGATTGCAAAACGCTCCTCATCAACCCGGGTGTCTCCGTCCATGGTAACCGGCAGGCCCTTCTGCTGAATTATACGAATCTCCTCATCGAGCATTATTCCAGAGTCCTCAACAACTGACGGTATTACTCTGTCATTTATTCCAATCATGAATAAAGCCTTTACCTTATGAAACCTGGTTCTTTTAAGCCCACCAACGAGCACCTGGTCAACTGTAGACGGAATGATTCCAACTTCATAGCTCTCTATTCCCGATTTCAGTATCTCTATAAAGGTTTTCAGATTCACCTTTTCATCTCCAGCAACCTCTATCAGTTGATCGAATATTTCCATTAGTATGTTCCAAATTTGCGAATACTCACTTGCGTATTCGTAGTCGCCTACACCCGTTAGTTTGTCTACAAATTCCTCCATTTTTTTTGCCGCTTGACCGGAATCAAGAAAGCTGTAGATTCCTTCAACATATCCTCTTATGTTTTTCGCTTTAGATATATCGCTCCTGAAAATGTCGAATTTGTTCCAGAGCTTTTCCCGAGCAGACTCAAGAAGCTCCCCGTCTTCGATATTCTCAACATCAAGCGGCTTCTTCCATAGACTTCCCCTTATTCCCCTTGCAAGAACATAGTTCTCGAGTTTTTCTACTGTTTCCATGTCAATGTCAGATAAGCCTGTTTTTAGGTATGAAAAGACATCCTCGTAGCTCATATTTCTTTCTATAGTTTCGAGTGCAGACAAGAGATACCTCGCCATTGCACTTCCGGTGATAGCCCGCTTTTGATCAATGAAGCAAGGTATACCATAATCTGCAAACACCCTGCGTATTTCCTCTCCATAGATGGCCATGTCGCAAAGGATTACTATTTCCCTGTAGCGACAGCCCTTTTCTTCAGCGAGACGCAAGATTTCCCCTGCCGCATTCTCAATCTCAGAAGAACGGTTCTTTGCTGCAAAAAGAAATACGCTTTCTGTTTTCCCCTTATACGCAAGGGTCGGATAGCTATAGAAATGATCACGCAAAAAAGAAAGCTCTCCAGAGTCTTTTACCATCTTAGACACGCTAAGTTCAAATACTGAATTTTCTTCTAGAGCGAGAGCCTTCAATTCATTTAATGTTCTAAGTGTATTTGAAAAAACATAGGAATCGCCATTTTCATCCATGCTGCATGTAAGAGTAAAAACTACATTCTCAGATTTTCTCAAAAGAGCCTTGATCAAGCCCTTTTCACGTCCTGTAAATCCTGCAAATCCGTCAACATAGAAAACAGTTTCGCTATAGTAAGTGGATTCTTTGAGTTTTTCCTCCGCCAATGCATACAAATCCCATGTGTCTGTATATTTTTCCTCAAGCGAATTTTCCATGTATTCATAGGCATATGCAATGTCTCGCAGTTTCTCCCTTAGCAATTCAAGTCCCTTAATTTCTGAAGCCGCTAACAAAAGCTCTTCGGGAATAATTCCATTTTTCTTAAGTTCATTCAAAAATCTGTTCAGCCTGCTTATGAATCCCCGTTTCTTGAATGCCCCCTTGAATACACCGAAATCATCCCCATTTTCCTCAAATACCTTACGCAGCAGCATTGTTTTTCCCAAATCGCTTATATGGCTTTTACCCATTCCACCTTCAATCTCTAAAACCCTATATACCAGACGGCTGAAGCTTAAGACCTCCGTCCCCAGTATGCCTGGCTTTTCGAGTCTTTCTATTAAATCGCGCTCCGCTTGGAAACTATATTGCTCAGGCACTATAAGCACCGTCTTTAATCCACTTTCTATTCTCTTTTTAGCCAGTTCAAGCAGAGCTTCAGTCTTTCCGCTACCGGCTCTTCCAGCGATTACTTTCATTCCCATGGCAAACCCCTTTTTTCGTAGTATCGACTATATAGTATTTCGATAAGAGAAAGCTCTTTCCCTTCACAATATATATAAAATGGCTCCTCACGTATCGAAAACCACCTTTCATTCAATATTTGTTTTATTGAACTTCTTCTTTGTAGTATAGTATAAAGGAGTCAATTAAATGGGAGGATGAAGAATGGATTTTTTACATATAATAATAATTCTAGCAGCAGGAATATGCGCCGGTTTTTTAAATACCCTGGCTGGGGGAGGCTCGCTTATAACCATGCCAATCTTGATTTTCATGGGGCTACCTTCTGCCGTAGCAAATGGAACAAACAGGATAGCGCTTTTGTTCCAGAACACTACTGCAACATATAACTTTAAACGCAAGGGATATTTCGATTGGCGTCTCGTTCTTATGCTGTCCCCTTCTGCCGTATTGGGAGCCGCATTAGGGTCAAGTATTGCCGTAGACATACCAGATTATATATTTAACCGCCTGCTTGCAGGTGTAATGATTATGGTTCTAATTCTTATTCTCTTTAAACCCAAGACAAAGCAAAAAGAATCAAATGTCCCTATGACTCTTAAAAAGAAGATTATTGCAGTAGTCATCTTTTTCCTTGTAGGTCTTTACGGAGGAATTGTACAAGTCGGTGTCGGCTTCATCCTAATCGCCGCCCTTACATGGATAACCGGTTCCGATCTTGTAAGAATCAACAGCTTAAAGGTATTTATTGTGGGAATTTATACATTTTTTGCTCTAGTAATTTTCGCTAGAAATGGAAAGATCGATTTGATTATAGGCCTTACCTTGGCCATAGGAAACAGCCTTGGCGCCTGGATTGGAAGCAATTTCGCAGTAAAAACCGGCGACCGCTGGATTCGAATAATCCTTGCGTTCGCCGTTGTTGGAATGGCTATTAAGTTGGTATTTACTTCTTGATTTTTTGAGGCCGCTTCATAGCAACATATGCAAGGCCCATTAGCAAGGCGTACTGGATAATAAAAATATAAAGGGTCCTTTTAACTATCGCAACAAAGAATTCGATAGGAAGCATCTGTATCAACACGTCCGTTTCAGGGTAGAGTATCCAAAGGTCATTCGTAAAGAAGATTTTGTGGAAGATTATAAAATATTTTTGGAAATCGGTCAATATCATTACGGCAAAAATAGCCGATATTATTACAACAGTAAAGCCCGAGGCGATTATAGCCTTTCCGGGCTTTTTCATTTTTCTATCGTCCAATGCATAAAGCATAAACAATGAAAGAATTAATAAGGCCAAAAGTGCGTTTCTAAGATAGAATCCACCCATGAACAATTTCTTCACATCTAGCATATGCGATTTTTCCCGCTCACCAAAAACTTCGACGCTTTCTCCGCCGATTACTGCCTTCAAATCCAATGAATCCGTTTTGTTTCGTAAATAATCTATAATTTTAGCGCTTATTTCCGCCAACTCATCTGAATTTGTTCCCACAATCTCGGTTATATTCAATTCTTCATGCATATCCGCATAAAAACCTTCATCAAAAGCCGTTGCTTCAAGGCTAGTAAGCATTAAAACAAGCGGCAGCAAAATAGCCACCAAAATTGTTAAGCCTCGTTCTATATGCCTATTCATAAAACTACCCTCTTTCTTAAATTTTATCTTCAAACCATAATGATAAATTTACTTTATATCTTTAAATCTAAGCATTAATCTAATAATTTGTTCGGAGGTAAAAAGCAGATTCTCATGAGTGTTTTTAATGGCTGTTTCTAGGTCAGTTGCTTGTCTTTGAATAGAAAAAGCGGCAGTCAATCCACTTTTTTCTAGTTGTTCTTGGCTAACCGATACCGTTCCAGCTAGCGCAACAAGAGGAACATTATTTTTTATGCATCTTGATGCGATTCCAAAAACTGCCTTGCCCATGAGGCTTTGTTCGTCCAATTTTCCCTCTCCGGTTATGACTAAATCGGCTTCCACTAGTTTCTCCTCGAAGCGTGCAGCCTCGAGAATCAAGTCAATTCCACTTTCAAGCCTTGCACCAAGAAATGCCATAAGTCCGTATCCAAGACCTCCGGCCGCCCCTGCTCCTGCTATATTTTCAAGTTTTTTTCCTATAGACTTTTCAACTACTCTCGCAAAATTTTCGAGGTTTTCATCAAGTTTTTTGATTATTATGGCATCCGCACCCTTTTGTGGGCCATAAATATAAGCGGCCCCCATTTCACCCAAAAGAGGGTTATTTACATCACATGCCACAATAATTTCGGAATCCCTTATGCGATAGTCCATATTTTCAAGGTCTATCTCTTTAATTTTTCCGAGTCCTTCTCCTGTGGGATTAACAGATTTGTTGTTTTCATCAAGAAAGAGAGCGCCAAGAACACCAACCGTACCGATGCCTCCATCGTTTGTAGCGCTACCTCCGATGCCTATTATGAATCTTCTGCATCCCCTGTCAAGTGCGTCCCTTATAAGCTCTCCCGTTCCTAGGGTAGTTGTATGGAGAGGGTTTTTTATATGCGTAAGCGATAGTCCAGAGGCCTGGGCCATTTCTATAACAGCAGTCCCATCTGGCAGTATGGCGTAAAAAGCTTCCACCGAATCAAAATCCGGACCAGTTACTGTGCATTTGACCTTTTCTCCACCCGTTGCAGCAATATATGCCTCAATAGTTCCCTCTCCACCATCGGCCAAGGGAATCTTTACAATGCGGACTCCATTTTCATTTAAAGCCGCTTTTTCGATTATATCGCAAATAGCTACCGATCCCGCACTCCCCTTGAAAGAATCCGGGGCTGCAATTATCACATATTCCTTCATTCGATTCGACATTGAGCTTCCCCTTTATCTTCTGTATTTTTCTCTCTCCGTCTCGTAAAGGTTGTTTCCATATGAATCAATTACAACGGTAACCGGGAAGCTTTCCACTCTAAGCCTTCGAATAGCCTCTGTTCCCAACTCTTCATATGCAATCACTTCCGCTTCTTTTATTGTGTCGGAAATAAGAGCTCCCGCTCCGCCGATTGCCGCAAAGTATACGGCCCCAGTTCTAATCATTGCTTCAATTACTTGGCTAGAACGATAACCCTTTCCAATCATGCCCCTAAGACCACTCTCAAGAAGAGGCACTGTCAAATCATCCATCCTATAGCTTGTAGTAGGTCCTGCTGATCCTATTACAGCTCCCGGTTTAGCCGGCGCCGGTCCAACATAATAGATGACCGAATCCTTAAGATCAAATGGCATCTCTCCGCCCTCTGCAAGGGTATCGCAAAGCCTCTTGTGGGCCGCATCCCTTCCTGTATATATGACTCCGCTTATTTCAACCATGTCTCCAGCTCTAAGCTCCTTAACCTTCTCGTAAGTCAAGGGCATTTCTATATTTTTTATAGGATTCATATCTTGCCTCCCCTTAAAGTATTCTTTCTTCATGACGCGTGGCGTGACAATTTATTGCAACTGCCACCGGCAAACCTGCAATATGTGTAGGAAAGGTTTCTACCTTTACCGCTAATGCTGTTGTTCTTCCTCCGAGCCCCTGGGGTCCTATTCCCAAATCATTAATCTTCTCAAGAAGTCGCGCCTCCATCTCCGCTAAAGATAGTTTAGGATTTTTATCCTCCACATCTCTTAAAAGAGCTCTTTTGGCTATCTCTGCAACCTTTTCAAATGTTCCGCCTATACCTACACCCACAAAAATGGGTGGGCACGGATTGGGGCCGGCTTCCGATACCGTTTGCAGTACGAAATCCTCGACTCCCTCCATTCCATCAGAAGGCTTAAGCATTTTTATCCGGCTCATGTTTTCACATCCACATCCCTTGGGAGCAACAACAATCTTCAGCCTGTCCCCAGGCACTATTTTCAAATGGATAACTGCCGGGGTATTGTCTCCAGTGTTATCGCGCAAAAGAGGATCCCTTACTATGGATTTCCTTAAATAGCCTTCAATATATCCCTTTCTTACGCCTTCATTCACTGCTTCTTCGAAATCTCCTCCAATTAAGCTCACTTCCTGTCCAAGTTCGATGAACAATATTGCCGTTCCAGTGTCTTGGCAAATCGGCACTCTATTTTCCTTTGCCAAATCAGCATTCTTAAGTATGTTTTTCAGAATGCCTTTACCAATTTCAGACTCCTCGCTATTTACAGAATCAGATAGTTTTTTATAGATGTCAGCTGGTAAATTGTAATTCGAGCTTATGCACATCTCCCTGACTGCATCCTCAATTTTATCTACGTTAATTTCTCTCATATACATATTCCTTTCGCCTATTTAAAAAGCAGGAAAGCCCTTAGGCTTTCCTGCTCAAATGGCCTTTTGATGTTATAAATATACACCAAAAAACTGAATATTTCAAATCCCCCAAACTCTATTTAGCTTCAAAAATCTTTTCATATTCCCCATAGCCTTCATCAGTCAGCTTATCCTTTGGAATAAATCTAAGGGATGCCGAATTCATGCAATACCTTAGCCCCGTTGGAGCCGGTCCATCTGTAAAAACATGGCCCAAATGAGAATCAGCCTGTTGACTTCTTATTTCAATCCTTTTGCTTAGAAGTTTTCTGTCAACTTTTTCAACTATATTGCTCGCTTCTAGTGGCTTTGTAAAGCTTGGCCATCCAGTACCTGATTTGTATTTGTCCTTTGAGCTAAAGAGCACTTCACCAGATACGATATCAACATAAATACCTTCCTCCTTATTGTCCCAGTAAGCATTGTCGAAAGGAGATTCGGTGGCCTCATTTTGAGTTACATTTATTTCAAGCTCTGTTAACTCTCCCAATCTTTTGTTTTTATCAAATTCAACTTTTCCTTTATTATCCATTGTTTCTCCCTTCCTTTCATCCTCCCAGACTCTGTCAAGAAATTGGTCTCTTCCTGAATTGAATCGGTAATATTTGTATTTCAAAGAATTCTTTTTATAATAATCCTGATGATACTCTTCCGCATAGTAAAATGCTTCAAATGGAAGTACCTTCACCTCTATCGGTTTATCAAACCTAGCCGAAAGCTCTAGCTTTTCCAAAGCGAATTCAGCCAAAGCCTTTTCATCATCATTTAAATAAAATACTGCGGGTGCATACTGCTGACCCCTGTCTACAAATTGCCCGTCTTCATCGGTCGGATCAATTTGCCTTACAAAAATCTCGAGAAGTCTTGAGTAGCTTATTTTATCGGCGTCGTAGAAAACGGTTATGGCTTCATAATGGCCTGTAGACCCTGACGAAACCTCTTTGTAAGTCGGGTTTGTAGCTTCGCCTCCCGTATAACCGGATACAGCATCAAATACTCCGTCAAGCTTTTCAAACGGAGGCTCCATGCACCAAAAGCATCCACCTGCAAAGACTGCCTTTTCATATTCTTCATAGCCTGCATACTCAGGAAATTCAGCAGCTTCTTTATTGTTTTCTGAAATTAACATTACAACTCCTGCTATTGAAATTAGAATCAAACTAATTACTAACAATCGTTTCATCCTTATCACATCCTTTATAAAATATGTATACCCAACTTTTCATCTTTTATACCCCCTACTGGTATTATTTTTATAAAATAAAGAGACGTCCCATGAAAGGCGTCTCTTTGCTTAATCCGTTCCCGATTCACTTAAAGGAGAAAACAGAAAGTTAGTGATTTCACTTCCTAATTTCATTCTAAAGCAAATACGGGTATAAATCTTAAATAAAAGGTTACATAACTATTAAAAATTTGTCACTTGTTATTCAAAATAGTATTTTTTAATTCCGTTACGGTATTAAAATAATAATCTGATTCAGTTTCCATAAACCTGCGTATCTTGGGAATGTCATAGGCCCATCCTGCGGCAGCAAAATCAATCCCGGCGCTTTTCGCCATTTCAAGCCCAGGCCTTAGGTCATCAACCATTAGAAGTTCCGACGGTTTTAGATTAAATGCTTTCATGATTTCTTCTAAAGGATATGGACTAGGTTTTCTCTTTTCAGGGTCATGGTTCCAACCAAAAACCATGTCGGGCTTAGGCGCCCCATGAAAGTTGTAGTCCCTCAGAATACGTTCCTTTTCCGAATGGGAAACAACGGTCAAAAAGCCTCCCTCACTCTTAAATTCCCAAAGCATTTCTATGAATCCATCGAAAAAATCCGGTATTTTTTTTTCGGTATGTTTTCTCCAAACTTCATATTGTATTTGTAGCTCATCTTGTGTGAGCTTCAGTATGTCGTTACAGAAGGGCCCAAAACCGGGCTCGAAGCATTTAAGGATAAATCCTTCTAAAGTGTAAGGATGCATATCTTCCCTTAGTATTCCCATCGACTCGACAAAAGAAGGGTAATGCACATTCGGTGTACTGTCTACAGCTGTATCGTCATGGTCAAGCACTAAGCATTTATAACGCATTTGATCACCTTTTCTATAAATATTTTTATTTTTAGCCAATTGATTTGTTCTATCTTTTCTATATTTTATCCATACGCTCATATAAGCTTTCAATTTCTTCTTCCGGTGTAATAAGATTGAGAATCCATGCCATTATCATTATGCCAGGTATGTTTACCAGGAGCCTTGTCACGGCAAAAGGCGCCCCCATTGAAGACATTTCAAACAAGAACATGGGTATCTTGGTAGTAGACCAAGCCCCAATAAAAATCATTATATTGGAAAATTTTACGCCCTTTTTCATAAACACAGCGGCTACCGGAAAAGCCCCGTAAAGTGGACCTACCGTAGCAGAACCGAAAAAGAAAGCCAGCAGTATTCCTTTTACGCCCGATTCCTTTCCCATCAATTTTATCATTGTTTCCCTAGATATCCAAACATCCAACAGCCCCAAAAGGATAAAAATAGGAGGGAGTATTGAAAGCATTTCCTGAAGCGCAAACCCTGTTATCTTTACTGCTTCCAGTCCCTTTCCTCCATTCCATGCAAACAACAATGCCATTAAAAAGCCGGAGAGTATAGCTCCCTTGAATTTCTTTACTAAAATCATAGACCACCCACCACCTTTCCTATAACAAAAGCCACGATGAATGAAAAAACAAAACCCATGAGGTTTCTAATAAGGGTTAATCTCTTCCCAAAGTATTCGACCTCCATTGGGGCGGTAGCAACACCAACCATCATGAGCGCCGAAATAAAGGCTCCTATTTGCATGTATCCCGCCCCATTGTCAAGTAGAACAGAAGCTGTAGGGAAGGCTATGAAACCCGGTATAAGGGTAATTGCTCCCACTAAAGCTGACAATAAAACGCCAAACCATCCAGATTCCTCTCCAATTATTTTCGTTATAAAATCAGCATCAAAAACAGCAAGAAGCACACCAACAAGAATCAATATTCCAAGGAGCGCGGGAAATATCTTGATGAAGGATTTCCATGCTTTTTTAAGCGCCATTTTTGTCTTTTCTTTACTTTTATAGAAAGACAGTGATAAAAGCACCGCTGCCAATCCATATAGATAAATTACTCTCATAAAGTCCTCCAAAAATCGTTTCTTACATCATAATATAAAATAGGCGGAACCACCATGGGTTCCGCTTGTTTTATATTCTATTTTCTTATCCTTGCAACAATACCGCTATTGGATGCGAGTAATTCCTTAGATCCTATCTTTACAAGAGCATTTGGCGATCCTCCCCCTGAATACACCTCTTCTTTCTCCATTACCCTTTCATCTATAAGAAAAATAGCCTTGTATCCAAAGGAAGGAACTCCTCCTATAGGGTATCCTGTCTTTTCGAATATATTTTCAGGAATAGCCGTATTGGGTCTTTCGATGCCCAATGCCTTGGCCACTCTCTTTGTGCTAGCTCTATCTTCGCCTTTAACTATCGCAACGATTATGTTTCCATCGGAATCGGCCATGCAAATATTTTTTACGAAATCATCCATCTCTGCGCCGGCCGTCTCTGCCGCTTCCTTCACCGAATGACAGGAATTTTTGAAAATCAGATGCTCACAAACAATATTGTTCTCCTCTATATAACTCTTAAGATTATCCTCGTATTTATTCATTCTTTAAATCCCCTTTTTATATGCTTAATAATTCCGCCTCCGATCACTTCCCCATCCCTGTAAAAAACCGCCCATTGACCCAGAGCAGGAGCCCTTTCAAGCTTGTCGAAAACAACACGGACCGTTTTGTCCCTTTGAGGTAAAATCTCCCCGTCCAGAAAGCATCCCAATTGGCAAAGCTTTATCTTCACTTTGATTGGCAATTGCAAGGCGTCAAAAGATATAAAATTAACCCTTTCCACACTAATTTCACTCGCATAGGTTTCGTCATCTTCCCTCATAAGCACACATTCGTTTTCATCATCTAAGAATTCCACAGGCCTCACTGCACTAGGCATGCATGCCTCCACAAAATTAATGTGGTTTTTTCCCGGAACAAAACAACTATCCTTGTTGTGCTGTTTTTTCAAAAAGTCGATCCCCATTTCAAGAGCCGCCTCTCGAATCTGGTCTTTGGAAAGCACGTCCCCCAATGGCAACAACACATGTGAAAGCTGACCCTGCCCCAGGCTGTGCAAAAGATAGGACTGGTCCTTGTCTTCCGCTTTTGCGCAATAGAGCCTATGACGATTCGATTCATCATCGAATTCAACTGAGGCGTAATGGCCTGTAGCAAGATAGTATGCTCCCATTTCCATAGCATATTCCAAAAGCTTTCCGTATTTTATCTGCCTATTGCATTCCACGCATAAATTGGGAGTTTTGCCTTCGGCATACGCCTTGGCTAACGGCTTTTTTACAACCCAATCAAATGCTAGGCGAAAATCGGCTACATAATGAGGAATTCCCAAAGATTCCGCAACCCTTCGAGCTTCAAATATTTCCTTCTGCGCTTTTGGAAATCCATCTTCTCCGATTTCATCATACAAATACATGGTTACGCCAATCACATCATATCCTATTCTTTTTAATAAAAAGGCCGTTACCGAGCTATCAATACCTCCGCTCATGGCAACGACCACTTTGTTATGATTCAGTTTCATAAGCATTTCTCCCCGCCCATTTTTCTATAATCATAACATCAAAGCTCTGTTTTGTTAAGAATATCTCGGAGGGCAATAGCTTCATCTCGCGAAAGGGTTATCCCCTTGCCCATTTTTTCATGATCCGGATTCCAGTCTCTTATATCATATTTAGGATCTCTATCATTCCAGCTTACAAGATTCAATTCCTTTTTCCAGCCACTACCCGCTTCCGACAAGGCACCTATATACTTCGTAATTTCATACTTTAGAGCCATTTCACCCTCCTATGCAACTGTTCGTTTTCTTTGCTTCAATCAAGGAAAGCGAATGTTTCCTTCGTTTTTATATCAAACTTAAATCAAGTAAATTTTGGATTTATGAACTATTCGCACATGGCCTTCTCTATACGCTTAACATCAAAACCCTCGATGATTTCGTTTCCTATTATGAAGGATGGAAAACCGCTCACATACATGTCTCGAAGTTCCTGCTGAGCCACTTTATCTGTTTTTATGTCCTTTTCAATATATTTGTATCCTTTTTCTCCAAGAAACTTTCTGGCCTCGTCGCAACGGGGAGAATCCTTACTACAATACATTGTTATAGATTTCATATTAACTCCTTTCGCAGCCTTAGCTGCAAGTTAGTTGAAAGTCATCTAAAACGCAATTTTCTATTTAGTAATATACCCTCGAGCTTTCCATTTATGCATATTTTTGCAAAACGCATATTGCCTCTTGAATTTAAAATCAACAAACACGCTAATTTCTATGTCTTAATTTCGAATTTATTTTCACAATTAGAACATTTGACCCGAAGCTTTCCTTTCCCCTTTGGAATTCGCATCTTTTGTCCGCAATGCGGGCATTTTTCCACCTTGTAATCCAAGGCCGCTTCTATGCGCGCCATATCCAAACCTACAATCACTTCAGCCCCTATTATAAAAGCGGGAACTCCTCTTAAGCCCATGTCCATCATTTCCTTTTGGGCCACTTTATCCGTCTGAACATTCTTTTCAAGGTATTTGTATCCTTTTTCTCCAAGAAACTTCTTAGCTGTATGGCAATGGGGTCATGTGGTACTCGAGTACATTATTATCGTTTTCATGAAAATCCTTCCTTATCAAATTAATTTCAATCTTTGACAGGCTCCCCAAACAATTTATTAACAAATGGATCATCGTCTGTCCCGTTTCCAATTCCGACCTTTTTAATCCAGTGCAGACTCAATGCGACGCGCGTCAAAACCCTCGATGATTTCGTTACCTATTATGAAAGCAGGCACGCCTCTGACATACATGTCCCGTAGTTCCTGTTGAGCCGTTAAATCTTTCTGAACATCTTTTTCTATGTATTTATAGCCTTTTTCTCCAAGAAACTTCTTGGCTGCACGACAATGTGGTCACATATTGCTGGAGTACATTGTAATAGTCTTCATTTAAATTCCTTTCCCGGCGCTAGCCGCAGTTTAATATGTATTTCTAAACTTCTTTAATACATTCAACCGGACAAGCATCGGCGCATGCTCCGCAACTTATGCATGCGTCTTCATCAATCAAACGCTTGGCGTCTTCAAGCTCTGTAATGCAGCTCACCGGGCAAACCTCCTCGCATGCTCCGCAGGCAATACAGTTTTCTTTGTCAATTCTGTAGGCCATTACTACACCTCCTTTTAAAATATTGATAGCCCATTTTTCTATTTTCACCTTTAGACTTCTATAAAGCATATGGTAATCCTTCTTTTTAATTGCATATGCCCATAACTTATAAATTAATATTAGATAGTTTTCAATAACATTTGTTTTATAACGCAAAGCTTAAAGATTAATGCATACCTATTAGTCTTCGTCCATATCTTCATTTTTCAACATTTCTATAAAAAGATCCACAATATTTGAGTCAAACTGCTTTCCTGAACAACTTTTCAATTCATTTATTGCAAATTCTTTCCCCAACGCTTCACGATATGGTCTATCACTTGTAATGGCGTCGTACGCATCAGCTACTGCAAGAATCCTACACTCTATTGGTATTTCTTCTTTCTCAATACCAAATGGGTAACCCGATCCGTCATACCACTCATGATGCATATGAATCAGCTCAGCTATATGATTAATATCAGGAAGTGAATTTGCAATTCTATAACCTATTTCGGAATGCTTCTTCATCTCTTCAAATTCATCCGATGTCAGTTTTCCCGGTTTTAATAGTATGCTGTCCTTTATTCCTATTTTGCCTATATCATGGAATTTTGCAAACAGTGAGAGACTATTCATTTTGCTTTCAGGAAATTTCAATTTCGTCCCAATAGCATTGCAATATTTTTCCAACCTATTTGCATGAGCCTCTGTTTCATAATTTCTAGCTTCAAGCATTTTTGTCAAGAGTGAAATATCTCCAGAGCTTCTTGTGTATCGGTGATTGGTTTTCTCTCTGTACATCTCATCGTCAGCAGATCTATACAATTCCCTTATGTCTGCTCCATTCAAGTTCCGGAGTGCATATCCAATTGAAAGGCCAATGGGAACAAACTGGTAATCGCCTCCTACTTTTATTAAGTCTATTTTGATGCTTTGCTTTATTTTCTCTAGTTCAGTCAAAGTTGTATTCTTAAAAATTACCGCAAATTCATCTCCACCAACCCTAGCCAAGACTGCTTCCTCCGGCATATTTTTTTTCATTACTCCAGCAACCGTTCTAAGATACTCGTCTCCTGAAATATGACCCATAATATCGTTAAAAAGCTTGAGGGCATCAACATCGCAAACCATTATTGCAAAATTTCCTTTTTCTTTACCAATATTCGATAACTCACGCTCAAAAAAATTGCGGTTGTATACCCCTGTCAAAGAATCCATTATCCCCAATTCGTAAAGCTTTTTATTGGATACATTCCTCTCAGTTATATCTCGTGTCATTACCAAAATCAAATCTTCATTTATCCATGTAAGTCTTAAATCATATTGCAAATCCAAACCCATTTCCATGAGATCGCATTCAAAAGTCCTTGTTACTCCGGTTTCAACGAATCTTTCCAATCCTTGCCTATATCCCTTAGCCAATCCAGGGGGGAAAATCTCTTCGATTGATTTTCCCCCAAAATTACGTCCCATAAACTTCGTTGCCTTATCGGCCTCTATCATATCTTCAGCAAAGACTCCCTTCCTATCTACTATAAACATCATATCTGGTATAGAATATATAATGGTTTCAAGCCTTTCTGCTAATTTGCGATTCTCATGCAGTGCCCCAGCAAGCTCTTTTGTCTTTTCCTTAACCTGTCGCCGAGAATATAGACTTATAACAGACGTTAGAAATAATAGCGATAACAACCCTCCGGCCCAGCGCCACAGAATTCTTTCCGCTTCTTCACTTATACCCGGCTTGTTACCTTGCCACGCCTCATAAATCTCTTTTTTTTCTGAATCTTTAATTTGGTTGAATCCAAAATTGAGATATGTTAATAATTTGGGATTACCCTTCTTAACCGCCCTATAAAACTGGTTTGAATAAAGTGGCTCAGTATACCTAAACTCATTTTGCAGTCCCTTTTTATATAGAAAGTACTGAGCAGGCAAATCGTCCATTATAAACATGACTATTTCACCATCTTCAGCAATTTCAATAATCTCTTCGTAACTATCATACATTACAATGCTGTCAAGACCGTTTTCATTCAATATTTCTATGGAATAATCTCCTCTTTTAGTGGCTATTGAAAAACCCCTTGCGGATTCAATGTCCTTTATCCCTGTAATATTCTTGTGGAAATATAGCGAAGTATCAATTTGAGTGTAAGGCTGAGTAAAATCATAGATTTTTTCCCTTGTCTCATTTTTAAATATAGTGTCTATTACATCGAATTCTCCCGTTTTCATTTTTTCTTGCGCCATTCCCCAATCAATTCCGGTTATTTCAATTTCTCTACCTGTTTTTTCTGAAAATAAATTCCATAGGTCAATGCTGATTCCGACCAATTCCCCGTCATCGTTCCTGAAAGCGTATGGAGGATAATTGTCATCCATGACAACTCTTAATGGTTCATCTGCCGCATAAGAAAACAAACCCATCGCAAGAACTATTAAGCTGAACAGAAGAATAGCAATAATTGTTTTTTTCATTCAAAACCTCTTTTATCCCAAAATTATATTCGTCACATTTCACTCTAATTATAAGCAATATAAAAGGCCAAATCCACTTGCCTATACCTATTGCATCATATGCTAAAGCAATTATATCATCTGTATATTATTTTACCTTTAGATTTAGCATTATAATTCGCCTTATGGACTCTTAGCAAAAAACATCCTTTGATCAGATAAGACTCCTGAGATTTATTTAAGAAATTCATCGCCTAAACTGTATCCATATGTGTCATTTGTATTCTTGAAATAATCAATCTTGATATACTTGAACAACAACTCCAAGCACATATCCATGCCATCATATTTTTTTATGCTTTCTTTCAGCGATTACCTTAGATATATTATTATATCATCCTAAGCTAGTAGCAATACTTATTATGGCTATTATTTTTAGATTTTCTTTTTTTATCAAATCACTTTTCAATGCATTCACTGCATGAATAAAATTCGTATAGATAATTTATTATTTGCATAATATTTGTTTTAATAATATTGAGCGCCTCCTATAGCCGAAAGACGGATTATCAGGAGACGCACAAATACATAGTAAATTTAATCGTTTTTTTATGCAAAGCTCACTATTTCAATGTCATAATCTTCGAATATCCTCTTTATCTCTTCTATTCTTTCCTTCGAAGGCTTTTGAAGCGATTCTATAAAAGCCTTGTTAAGTGATTCGTATTTGCCCTTACCCAGATTATGATACGGCAAAAGCTCAACCCCCTTCACAGAAAGATTGCTTTTGATGAAACCGACAGTGTTTATAATATTTTCATCTGTATCGTTCACTCCACTCACAAGAGGAATCCTAATTACCACTTCTTTTCGCATTGCGCCAAGCTTCTTGAAATTTTCGAGAATAATCTCATTCCCAACCCCTGTCCATTTTTCATGTTCCACAGAATCCATGTGTTTTATATCCGCAAATACCATGTCTACTTTTTCAAGAATCGGTTTTACGGCTTCCCACCTGAAATGCATAGCAGTTTCAATTGCAGTATCGACACCTATGGCTTCACATTCATCAATAAGACTTTCTAAGAATTCAATTTGCTCAGTAGGCTCACCTCCCGAGAATGTAACTCCACCACCAGAAGCCCTATAGAAAACCGAATCCTTTTCTATTATGTTGATGACTTCATCTGTTGTCATCAACATTCCTACTATCGAAAGTGCCTTGCTTTCACATATTTCAACACATTTGCCACATGCATCACATAGATTCCTATCCACTAAAATGCCCCTATCAGATAAGCTCAATGCATTTTTAGGACAAGTCTCAATACACTTTCCACAAAATTCACAAGCATCTCTTATGTATGCCAATTCAGAATTCATGGCGTGTGTTTCCGGATTATGACACCATGCGCATCGAAGCTGGCACCCCTTGAGGAAAACCGTAGTCCTTATTCCTGAACCGTCGTTAAGCGACCACCTTTGTATCTCTGACACCACTCCCTTAGAAACCTTCATATGTGGTCCTTTCAATTATTGCATCTTGCATTTCCCTTGAAAGGTTTACAAACTGCGTGCTGTATCCTGCAACTCTTACCAAAAGGTCTTTATGCATATCGGGGTTTTCCTGTGCATCCCTTAGTGTCTCCACATCTATAACATTGAACTGCACATGAAAGGCTCCCAATGAAAAATATCCCCTAATCAGTGATGCAAGATTCGCAAGCCCGCGATTGTCCTTCACCATATCAGGAGCCAACTTTATATTAAGTAGGGTCCCTCCTGAATGCACATCGTGATTGATTTTTGCAGCCGATCGCATTGCCGCAGTAGGACTCGTAACATCGGTTCCTGCATGTGGGGAAACGCCCTCCGTTAAAGGAGAACCTGATTTTCTGCCTTCAGGAGATGCGCCTATAACGCTTCCCGTAGGTACATAGTTAGATATTCCCATGAACGCCGAATTAAATGCCGAACCAAAATAGTCCTTGTATCCCTTGATTTCCTTATTATAAAAATCTGTGATTTCGATGGCAAGGTCATCGGCAAGGTCGTCATCATTTCCATATTTAGAGCAAGCAAGCGCTTTTTTCCTCAAAGCCTCTCTACCCAACCAGTCCGTATCAAGTATCTTATTCATTTCATCTATGGAAATAATCTTCTTTTCAAAGACCATCTCTCTTAATGCCGCAAGTCCATTTGCTGCATCCGCAACTCCTATTCCAGTAAGAACGGGACCAACATTGTAAAAGGCTCCCCCCTTGCTAAGGTCTAGACCCTTGTCCATGCATCCGTCTACAAGCAAAGATATAAAAGGCCTTGGAACAGACTCGGCATGGATTCTCTGAGCAGTAATACTCGATATTACTGAATGCCTTATCAGGTTAGAGAGCTGCCTAAAATACTCGTCCTTAACTGCTTCAAAGCTATCGACTAGATTTTTCGGAACAAGACCCATTGTTTCCCCGGTTATTCTGCTTTTACCATGGTTTAATGCGTACTCAAGCGGCGCCGCCAAATTTATATTTGCAGCTGCCGTCCATTCACCTATTTTTCTAAAGTGGGGTACAACGCATCCGCAGTTGCTCCAGTCCCTTGCATCCTCCGGCGAAAGTCCTGCAGCCATTAACATTTCGGATCCCACCCGGTCGTTATGGACTGCTGGAAACCCTGTGCCCTCTTTTATCAGATCGCAAACAGCCATCAAAAACTTCTGCGGTGAATCAGGATGGATTCTGACGCTAAGACCAGGCTGGTGAGTTTTTATTTCTTTTGTGGCCTTAAGGCAGAGATAGGATACTTTGTTTGTAGCATCCCTCCCGTTTCTTTTACGCCCCCCTATTGTGAGGTTTTGGAAAGCATTATATCCTGCGTAGTATTGCGCAGTATTCTTGGAAATTGCCCAAACCCATTCCGAAAGCTTAAGCCACAATGACTCGATGAGTTCAAGCGCCTCGTCTTCCTTTATAATTCCTTCTGCAAGATCATTTTCATAGTATGGATTCATATATTGATCGAAACGACCCAAATTTAACGCAAGTGAATTCTCAGAAAGTATTTCTCCAAGTTGCACAAACCAAACCATTTGAATGGCCTCTGCGAATGTTCTTGGAGGATTCCCTGGAATATTTCTGCATATTTCCGCAATATGCAAAAGCTCCTTCTTTCTCTTTTCGTCGCCTTCTTCTTCCACCAATTCTGTAGCCTTGTCCGCATAACGACTAGCCAAGGTGATAATTGCCTCTGCAGAAATTGCAGCCGATTCGTAAAACTCCATTTTTTCCTGGCTCTCAGAATCAATAGGTGACAGCTCTGAAAGCTTTGAAAGCGCCTCATCTCTTATTCCTGCAAAGCCCTTGGCAAAAAGTATGTCCTGATAGTCCGGAGTTATTTCGCCTACTGCGCTTCGCCACTTGTTGTCGTTGTCAATTATCCCAGTATCGACCGCTATCTTTGCAGTTTCCTCCGGAAGACGAGCCAAAAAGGTTTCCTCAAGTGAATGTCCTTTCCAGTAGGGAAATATTTCATCCCTAAGTACTCTTTTTTCTTCTTCCCCTATGGCATATGGGTCCTGTTTTCTTCTTTCAAAAAAATCCATTTCCTCTTCCACCCATTTCCATGAAAACTCAGGGCAGATGAAACCCGAGCGTTTGAATCGTCCCGGAGTTCCCACTATTAGTTCATCGTCAAAAATTTCAATTGGCAGGGTCTCGCAAACCTCTTTAAAAGCTAGGGCTCTTCTAATAATTAGAGGCCTTCCTTCCGTTTCCTTGTGCGACCTTGTGAAAGCCATCGCCCTTTCAACACATATTCCAGGCTTGGTGTCTATATACAATTCTTTCTGTCTTTGCATTCTTTTAGTTAACATGAGACCCTCCATTTTTCCTTTTTTCCAAATACTCTGTCAAATGTTCGCTGGCAAGTCCTAAATGCACCTTAAGAATATCGCTAGCGAGTTTTTCTTTCTTATTTCTGCACGCCTCTATAATTGATCTATGCTCATTTTGCGATGTTGCATGATACTTCATATCTACAAGATACAGCATCATGTAACGTTCCACATTGGCATGAAGCGGAGCAATCATTTCAATTAGCTTTTTCCGCCGAGATGCTGCATAAATAATTGAATGAAACTGCCAATTTAGATGGCTCAAGAGCTTTCCGCTAGTTTCTTTGTCCATCCTGTCAAGAATAGCTTCTGCCTCTTTTAACTCGTTTTCTGTTATATTACTTGCAGCAAGCTCAATTGCTCCGCTCTCGAGCATAGTCCTTATCTCAAAAATCTCCATCACCTCTTCTACTGAAAGATTTGTTACAAATGCCCCCTTGTTGTTTTTGAATGTAACAAGACCTTGAACCTCAAGTGTCCTTAGCGCCTCGCGAACCGGTATGAGGCTCACATCAAACATGGAAGCTATCTCTTCCTGCTTTAGAGCCTGGCCCTCTTTGAATTTTCCGATGAGTATGGCTTCTTTAAGTGCTTCAGCAATAATATCCGGTATGCTTTTTCTCTCTGCAAATTTCTTTTCTATCAATCGGCATACCTCCTTTTTTACATAATATCACTATTACAAGAGCAACAACACTATATTTTATATTGTATACAATATACTT
>CAZTZB010000006.1:0-67199 GCA_964617505.1 uncultured Peptostreptococcaceae bacterium
GATAACCGCCCCCAAAATTATAAACATAACTTTGGGGGCTTAGGATTTCAGCATAGATATTAAATTCTTCTTCAACGGCATTGTCAATTTCCTTAGCGAATATTTCGCTTGAAGGTATTATAATCCAAAGCCTTTGGGTAAGAAGCACGCTGAGGACAAAGAGCATGGCAAGAAAAATTGTTTTTACTTTTTCTTTGCCCATAATCTGGCCTCCATGTTTACCGACTCATCATGCCGGTAAAGCCTTTTGAAAGTATCTCAAGAACTTCTTTCTTTATTTCATCAGCATCTTTGACTGTAAATGAAAAATCCTTGACTTTAATTTGTTTTTCAACAAAATGCCCGGTATCTCCATATTCGTCTAAAACCTCAAACTGAATTCGATAGTCTCCCGGTTTAACATTTTCAAGTTTTTTATAGTAAAACAGAACATCCCCTCCGACATTTTCCCCAAGGGTTTGAATGCTTGTTGATGATGTCACTCCAAAAATTTCTCCAAGTTTATCAGCCATCAAAAGCTCTTCGGTTGAAGGCTCGGGATTGTCTCCTTGAATAGCTAAGTCCAAAGATGATTCTACCGCTGCTTCTACTGGAGTTGCAATTGTTTCTTCAAAATAAAATACCGACTCCTCTAATCTTTCTATCAAAGGCGACTCATAAATCAATTCTTCAGAATAGTAAGCTTGTTCGCCATAACCTGCGATATTTAAACCAATTGAAAAATCAATTGGATAAACCCTCTTAAAGACAGAAAGTCTTGCTTTTGCTCCGTCAAAAATCTGTGCTGAAATAAACAGATTTTTATCCGCAACAATCTCTCCAAACGGCCTGATTATATTTACTTGTGCAGGCTTCTCAAGCTCAGTTAAATTACTATTCACCTTCAGGTCCGCGTTCTCAAGCCCTTCTCCTGTGCCCCATGCAATTCCTCCTTGGGATATTGCCATGGTCAAGATCATTGCGAGAACAATGAGCCGCTTTTTCATAAAGTCCTCCTGAAAAATCCATATTATCTATCAAGCCTCATTATACTCCCTTATTGTTACAAGAGCGTTACAGCGATATTACACATCTCTTAAATATTTCTGCAAAGCCTACTCTCAAGCGGGAATGAAAAAACCACATCCGTTCCTTGCCCCGCGAGGCTTTTGATTTCTATATTTCCTCCGTGTCCCTCAATTATATTCTTTGAAATGGATAGTCCGAGCCCAGTCCCTCCAAGGCTTCGCGATCTTGCCTTGTCTACGCGATAGAATCTGTCAAATATCCTGCCCATGTCTTCTTCGGGTATCCCTATGCCTTGGTCTTTAACAGAGATAACGGCTTTATCTTCATCCCTAGCAAGTGAAATCTCTATAAAAGTTGAATCGTCGCTGTATTTTATTGCATTGGAAAGCACATTAAGAAAAACTTGTTCAATCTTGTCGTGATCAAAATAGCCCTCCATCGAATCTGCGTCAGTTCTAAAGGATATTTTCATGTCCTTGCTTGCTGCTGTAACATTCATCTTGACAACAGCCTTTCGTATAAGGTCTACGACATCGTTGCAACCCTTGTTCCACGCAACTTTTTTATAATCAAAATTAGACAATTGTAGAAGGTCTCTTACTAAACGCGTCATGCGATCTGATTCACTGTCTATCACCGAGAGGAATTGCAAGGTGAGCACCTTGTCGTCAACGGCTCCCTCTAGCAGGGTTTCCGTATAACTTTTTATGCTTGTAAGCGGAGTTTTAAGCTCATGTGAAACATTTGCAACAAATTCCTTGCGCATGTTGTCTAATCTTTGCTGTTCGGTGACATCCTGCATAAGGATTACCAATCCCGCGTATTCCTTGTGTTCATCGGTAAAAGGAGCATAGTCGCTTCTATAAATTGAGTTGCCCACATTTAGTATTCTGCTTCCAACCCATGAAGGATTGTTTTCGCCTATACTTTTAATTGTAAGATTCTCATCATACTCCTCTATTATTGCATCGTAGCCTTTTTCAAGATCCTTTGGCTCAATTCCCAGAATATCCATGGCTTTTGGATTAGCATGAATCACTGTTCCCTCCAGGTCCACCGCAAGCAAAGCATCTGCCATGTTGTTAAGTATTGTTTCAAGCTTGCTTTTTTCCGAAGAAATTTCCCCAAGGGTATTCTTTAGTTTTTCGGTAAGCTCATTAAACATTTCACCCAGTCGGCCAATCTCATCATCAGACTTGACATCAACCTTCTGTTCGAATTCGCCGTTAGCCATTCTAGACGCCTTTCTTGTAAGCTCTGCTATAGGCTCCGTTACGCTTTTTGCAAGTAAATATCCGAGAATTATTGTTATGAATAGTGCAAGCATCGTTGCTTGGGTCAAAATCCACTTGGATTCGTCAAGCGTTTCATAAATATCATTTAGGTTTTCTCGAATATATAAAATTCCAATAGTCTTTTCCCCTCTAGTAATAGGGAATACAAGATTCTTTGTGCGGAGCCCTGAATCGCTTTCCAGATCAAGCTCTCTCACATCGCCCTTCGCGGCATCAATTATAAGTGTATATTCCAATATGTCTATGGCATTTTTCCCTATCAGATTGGCATTACTCGTGGCTATGATCTGAAAATTCTCATTGATAATGAAAATTTCCTCTCTAAACCCCTTTGCCCATGTGTCTATGGTGTTTTGTATCTTATCCTTCTCCTCATCCAGGTCGTCATATGGAGCAACCGACGGTAAAATATAATCGTCGGCAATCCTATTTAATTGGTCACTGACTGCGTTCAAGTGGTATTTCTCGAATTGGTCCACTATATAAACACCAACAATAGCCATTGCAATGAAAACCAAAAGAAAGTATATGATTATGAATCGCCATCTTATGCTTTTAAACATTTACTTCCTCCTGAAATAATAACCTACCCCTCTTTTGGTCAGCACATACGTGGGATTAGACGAATCATCCTCAATCTTTTCCCTAAGCCTTCTTATAGTTACATCAACCGTCCTGATGTCTCCATAGTATTCATAGCCCCATACATCCCTAAGCAGCTGCTCCCTATTGAAGACCTGGTTTTCCTGCGTAGCCATGAATTTAAGAAGTTCAAACTCACGAAGCGTAAGCTCAATGATTTCATCTCTTTTTTTAACCTCGTATTTGTCTATGTCAATTGCCAAATCCCCGGAAACTATTCGGCTCCCCGTATTTGTGGTGTCTATATTGACCCTTCTTATATTCGCCTTTACTCTAGCTATAAGCTCCCTCATTCCGAAAGGCTTTGTTATATAGTCATCCGCTCCCAGCTCTAGGCCCAAAACCTTGTCAACTTCCTCTTCCTTGGCGGTTATCATTATTATTGGTATATTCATGGTTTCGCGAATCTTTTTGCATACCTGGAAGCCGTCCATCTTCGGCAGCATTATGTCGAGAAGAACCAAATCCGGATTGGATTGAAAAACTATTCGCAAAGCTTCCTCTCCATCATAGGCAAGCAGCGCTTCAAATCCCTCTTTTTCCAAATTGTATTTGATTATGTCGGAGATCGGTTTTTCATCATCCACTATCAATATTTTCCTAGCCATGGTTTTACCTCCAATTAATTGCTTTTCGTCTTGTTTTCATGATATCTTTTTAAGTGACCATTGTCCACATTATTGTTGACAGCTAAAGGAATAGCTAAGGCTCTTCTCCTTTTCTACAAGCACTGTCCCCATTTCTTTTGAAAGAAGCGATATCTTGTTCATTATTTCTCTTAGCTTCTCGCCTTCCGGAACGATTGGCTCTCTTTTATCCTTCACATAAAGAGGATGCAGTGATAAGGATGTCATATTTCCCTGAACTATTTCGATTTCAGCGACCATTCCCTGTTTGTTGTTTTCATCGTTCTGATCGAAGATATAGTTTCCAAGGCTATAAAAGATTGGCCGGTCTCTGTATATTTCTATACCCTGCAAAACATGGGGATGATGTCCAATTATAATATCAGCCCCTGCATCTATGAGAGCATGGGCTATACGCCTTTGTTCATCCGTTTCCATGTTTGATTCCTCTATTCCCCAATGGAGTGAAACTGCAACAAGATCGACCCTGCTTTTTAGCTCTTTAACATCATCTATTATAGGAGCCAGATCCATTGGCGCAGTCCCCGGAAGGTCTTCTTCCGCAACAAATTTACGTTTTTCCTGGTAGCTCCAGAAATAGTAGGAAAACTCATTGTAGGCCAAAAATCCTATCGAAGTATCTCCCTTTTTAAAAATTTCAGGCTTCCTTGCTGCCTCAATGTCCTTGCCTGCCCCGACATGACCTATACCTTCATCTTCAAGGAATGCTATGGTATCAAAAAGCGCCTCATTTCCATAGTCTAGTATGTGATTGTTTGCAAGCGAGAGAACCGAAAATCCGGCTTCCTTCAAAAGCTCCGCCTTGTCAGGAGATGCCCTAAGCCAAATTCCCTTGCCCAAAAGCTTTTGTCCCCTTTCAGACAGGGAACATTCAAGATTTCCGAAAAGCACATCCGATCTACTAAAAACACTTGCAAAACCTCTATATGCGCTCTCCCATCCATTATCGTCCAAAAGCCTTCCAACTCTTCTTCCAAGCATAATGTCGCCGGTTGCAGAAAGAACAATCTTTCTATCTTCAATAAAAGCTTTGTATTCATTCCAAAGCTTGCGCCCGTCTTCCAAGGAAATCGTGGACGGATTTGTTTGATTCTCGATCTTCACCAATATCTCAGAATTCTTGAAGGTTATTTTTCTAGCATCCGAAGAGCAAGCGGTCAATAGAATAGCAAGCGATAGAAGCATAATCAATTTTTTCATTTACGCCACCTTTTTCTTAAATATTTAAAAACAGGTCCGAAGACCTGTTTTTAAAGTTTGACATAATCTCTGGGGTTCTGGGGAACACCATTTTTTCTTATTTCAAAGTGGAGGTGCGGTCCTGTGCTTACCCCCGTATTGCCGCTTAGGGCAATCTGTTCATCCTTGTATACCCTGTCTCCCTTGCCAACTAAAATCTTGCTAAGGTGTGCATACCTTGTTTCCATATTGGCTCCATGGTTTATTATAACTAGGTATCCGTAACCGCTTTGATACCCTGTATAGGTTACTACCCCTCCATCTGATGCGCGAACAGGTGTCCCTGTCGGCATTCCTATGTCTATCCCTTCGTGCCGCCTTCCCCATCGCCATCCGAATTCGGATGTTACATAACCTCTATTGGCAGGCTTCTGAAAAGTTCCTGTGCCAATCTTGGGAGGTGGATCCTTTGTCCCTTTGTATGTTATCTGAGTTAAGGGTTCCTTTGTTATTTCTTCACTCAAAACTTCTCTCTCATACTCAATTCCATTTGCCCGGACTATTTTTGCCTCTACCGTCCGTGCTCCGTCCTGCCCCGATCTTTTTATTCTGTATTCACCTTTATATATTCCCGAATTGTCTTCGTAAACAGTTTCGTGAGGGATTGCTTCATCGTAAACCTTGTTTTCTGTCGTCATAACCGTTATAAAAGGCTTTGGCACAAGAAGATTCAACCTTTGCCCTATCTGGAGCGCCCTCGGAGAAACATCTGGGTTTGCCGCTTCCAAATCCGCAACATGTATTCCATAAAGTTCGGCTATCTTTCCGTAATAATCGCCTTTTTCTATTATATGAACCTTTTTCTCTTTTGTCCCGCGCTTTATGTATTCGAGGATTTCTTCACTTCCTCCAATCAATTCATGCGGTACCGCTTCCTCAACTATTTCCACTTTTTCCTTAAAATATAATTCATGTATAACTACGCCATCTTCCCTTTCGGCAAAAGGTTTTATCAATGCCTCTAAAATTCCCTCGGCTTCAGCATGCGTTTTTAGCCCGGCTACTATCTCTCCGTCAACTTCTATTGCGAACGACTGCAACCTTACCTTCAAGAGTTCTTCTACATCCCTCTTGATTTCCTGTGGATACATCGTTTCCATTACGCTATCAACTTTCGGCGTATCCGCATATGCCGACACGGGTCCCACTAAAGAAATTGCCAAGGCTCCCGCTAGGGCAATTGAAAATACTTTTGCCGCTTTCTCTGTTTTAATCAAGCCTTTTAAAAAGGTCTCTTTCTTTTGCATACTTAACCCCTATCACTCCATCTTTTTAAAAAAACAGAAAACACTCTCCCATTAAGTTCGACACTTTCCATGTTAAAACCTTTTTTTTGCCGAACACTTCATCTCTTTTGCCCAATCGCTAATTTATTTTTATCTATAGCTGTACACAATTGACAGATTCAGATATGTTATAATAGCATATAAGACGAATTATTGCAATGGAAGGAGTTGCCATGGCCTTTACAAAAAAAACAACGGAAGTCGATTTCGGTAGCACTTCCATAGAAAATATTTTTATAAACGACTTGATGCCGGGAGCCCCCGGCACATATGTAAAGGTATACCTTATGGGTTACAAGTATGCTTGCGACAAGGACCTTGGAATGAACTTCAGCAACAAAATGCTCTCTCGCCATCTTAATTTGACCGTCGAGGATGTGTTGGGAGCCTGGACCTTTTGGGAAAGCAAAGGAATAATAAGGAAAATACCATCAAACAAAACGGATGCGACTGATTTTTCGGTAGAATTCTTTTCCTTAAGGCAGCTATTTATCGACAATAATTTCAATTCAAACACCATTGCTCGTCCAAAAGCAGTTCTTGTGTCTAAGCGTAAAAGTCCTGAATCTCTGCGTTCTGACTCAGAAACCTCTAAAATGTTTGAAGCCATAGAGGACATAATCGGGCGTCCCATTTCAGTCAATGAGGCAGTCGAGATTTCTGAATACATGGAGGCCTACTCAATGCACCCCGCAATGGTGATAGAAGCATATTCAACCGCAAGCGAAAAAAGAGGCATTCATACATCTAAATACATTGGCGGCATTTTAAAAAACTGGTTTGATAAAGGTGTCTTTTCTATCAAAGACCTTGAGTCAAGGAGAAACGAAGAGTCAATGCTGCAGTTCCAATACAAGCGCATATTCGATGCACTGGGTTTTTCAGGACGGAATCCATCCAAGGCTGAAAAAAAAGCGATGGACCAATGGCTTTCTGAATGGAAATTCCCAATTGACATGATTTTAAAAGCCTGTGAAAACACTATATATACTTCAAAACCAAGCATAAAGTATATACACAGCATACTGACTGCGTGGCAAAAGGATGGTATACAGACTCCTGAAGCCGTAGAAAAAAACAATGAAAAAAGAAAGGCGAGAACCTCTATCACCGCCTCGAAAAATGCAAACAAGTTTCATAACTTCAAACAAACAGCCCCAGATTATTCGGAAGATGAATTGGAAAAAATACTAAAAGAAATCAACAACCTAAAATGAGGATGGTTCCATGAAAAACAACTACATCAAAGATATCATAAAAGAATATGAAGAAATACGGAAAATAAACGAGCATGCTTTAGATCAAAGAAAAAGCGAGGTGTATGAGAAAATACCCAGGCTTCGAAAAATTGATTCAGAACTAGCTTCAACAGGCGCAAGAATTGCGCGAGTTGCTCTGTCAGGAAGCTCCGATGTCGAATCCGAGCTTCAAAATCTCAAGAACTATATTGCCTCAATCCGTAGGGAAAAAGCCTTTCTTTTAACCGAAGGGAACTTCCCTCTTTCTTACCTGGAGCTTCAATACGATTGTACCAATTGCCTCGACACCGGTTTTGATTCTTCCGGATTGCGTTGCAGCTGTTTTAAGCAAAAATTGATTTCAAAGGCCTATCGCATGTCCAACATCGAATCAATACTCGAAATTGAAAATTTCAAAACTTTCAATCTCGATTTTTTCTCAGATGCCCCATACGGGGATGAAAAACTTTCCCCCAAACAAAATATGAGCCAGAATCTAAGCATCTGCGAGGGCTTCACCCTTAATTTCAATAATCCAAAGGAAAAGAATCTGATACTCTACGGACAACCTGGCCTCGGAAAAACTTTCCTATGCAATTGCATAGCAAAAGCCCTCATAGACAAGGGGCACATCGTCGTATATCAGACAGCCTTTAAAATTCTCGAAATTCTTGAAAAACACAAGTTTTCCCGTGAAAAGGATTTTGCCGTGGAAATGGCATACGAACTTCTATTTGATGCAGACCTCTTGATAATTGACGATTTGGGAACCGAAATGGCGAATGCCTTTACGAATTCAGAGCTCTTCAATATACTGAATTCAAGACTACTTTCTTCGAAAAAAACCGTCGTTTCGACAAATCTTTCACGCCTTGAGATGTCTAAGGTCTACAGCCACCGTATATCTTCAAGAATAAACGCCTACTATATGCCCCTTAAATTTTTCGGCAAGGACATACGATTGGTTTCGCAATCCAGAAAATATCAAAAATAAAAAAGTGGAATCCTTTTACAGGGTTCCACTTTTTTCTATCGGCAAACTGCTCACTGCATGCTTTTTTTACTGTTCTGCCGACTCCGAATCAGATTGCCGGCTACGCCATTCTTGCTGTGTTACATCATTTGTCCTTCGGCTTTTCACTGCAAACTGCCCGCTGCATGCTGCCCGCTGTCTTTTCTATCTAAAAATCTTGTCACGAACGATAGTTTGGCTTCTTTTGGGTCCAATAGATACAATCTTTATCGGAACATCAGTTAACTCTTCAATCCTATTAATGTATTTCTTTGCGTTTTCAGGTAAGTCCTCGAAAGATTTTATTCCAGTAATATCTTCTTTCCAACCATCAAAAGTTTCATACACAGGCTTGGCATCTGCCAAGTCCTTAAGGCTCGCAGGGAAATTTTCTACCCTCTTGCCTCTAATTTCATAAGCTGTGCAGATTTTAAGCTCTTCGACGCCGGTAAGCACGTCAAGAAGCATTAGTGCAATTGAAGTCATTCCATTTATTCTTGCCGAATACCTTACCATTACCACATCAAACCATCCGCAACGCCTAGGTCTTCCCGTAACCGTTCCAAATTCATTGCCCGCTTTTCGTATCCTGTCTCCGATTTCGTTATCCTGTTCGGTAACGAAAGGTCCTTTTCCAACCCTTGTAGTATAGGCTTTCGCAATTCCCAAAACCTCTTCAATACAGTTGGGCCCTATTCCAGTCCCGACGGCAAAACCTCCGGAGATTGGGTGTGAACTTGTAACAAATGGGTAGGTTCCAAAGTCGATGTCGAGAAGGGTTCCCTGCGCTCCTTCAAAAAGCACTTTTTTTCCGGCTTTAACCGCTTCGTAAAGCGTAACTGTAGTATCTTCAACATATGGGCGAAGCTTTTGGGCATATTCTAAATATGCCTTAAGCATCTCTTCCTCGTCAAAGGGCTCGCCTCCGTATATTTTTTGTATGACATTGTTCTTGCGCTTCAACTGATAGGAAAGTTTTTCTCTGAAAACTTCCTCGTCCATCAGATCGCACATTCTTATTCCGCTTCTTTCCACTTTATCCATATAACAAGGTCCGATTCCATTTTTAGTAGTGCCTATCTGATTGTCTCCTCGTGAACGCTCCGCCAAATCATCAAGCCCCTTATGGTATGGAAAAATCAGATGTGTGCGGTCACTTATGCGAATATTTTTAGTGCATATGCCCTCTTTTTCAAGTTTTTCAACTTCTTTTAGAAATCCCTCAGGATCAAGGACAACTCCATTTCCTATTATGTTGATGGCTTCCGGATTCAAAATACCAGACGGTATTAATCTGAGGGCGTATTTCTTGTCTCCCACAACAACCGTATGGCCGGCATTGTTCCCGCCTTGTCCGCGAACGACAACATCGGATTGGCTTGCCAGGAAATCAATAACCTTTCCCTTTCCTTCGTCTCCCCATTGTGATCCGGTGATAACTACTGTAGACATGCTTACACCTTCCTTATATGTGATGATTTATTTTTTACGTCTAACCCATTAAATATTAACAGAGTTTTACCATGCCGTCAATTTTATACGAATCTTTTCCGTTTATTTTTGTAAAATATTCGATATGTCTTGCGGCAAAAAAGCGCTCCGCATAATTTGCAGAGCGCTTGCTAAACTTACTTATGCTTACTTGCTTTCCAAATAAGCATTTAAATCATCTATTAGTTTATCTGCATCTATACCATGTACTACAGCCGCTTCACTGATTTTTTCGCTACTTGAAACCGGGCATCCTATACAGTGCATTCCATGCTTCATGAAAATCGCTGCAGTTGCTTGGTCAATATCAAGAACTTCAGTTATTATCATATCCTTTGTTACTTTTTCCGCCACATTCTCACCTCCCAGTTAGCTAATTATACCCTATTAATAGTTTTTTTCAAGTTTTTACGTGGATTTATTGCAAACAATTGTTCGATTGTCCACATTATCCACAGATTTATCCACAAATTTATCATTTTTGTGGGGAAAACCACGATTCTTTATCTATGCTCATGGAATAGTATTGGCAAAATATTTGCCCGTCCTCATAGAATACATATGGATTTTTCTTCATTATTTCCCTTATCAGTTCTTCCTCTATTTCCTGCTCTTCGAAAGGCTCAACCGTTTCTTTTTCAATGATAAAACCACTCTTTAAATAGCTTCTAAATGCTCTTTCATTGAACTTGGCAACTTTCAAATTAAGCTTTTCCATCTTCATTTTGCCAAAATACATTTCCATAAAGCTCTTTAGAGCAATCGTGCCATAACCTTGGCCAATCCTTGCCGGGTCAAGAACTATTCCCAATTCGCTTATTCGCCGAAAATAATTGATACGCTTCATAGAAATATATCCTATTACATCGTTTTCCTGATTTATTACAGCAAAGCACTTTTTTCTGATGCCGGATGTTTTCACGTAGTGCCAAAGACTTCTTTCCCTATGTGAAAGTTTCGGAAAGTTGTAATGAAGAAAAAGCGGTTCGTCATGGCTTCCCCACCTTGTCATGGATTCAACATCCTCGCGCTCGAGTTCTTTTATGGCAACATATTTTTTCAATGATACCGCTTCCCCTCGAATCACACCGTTCTTTGTATGTTGCCGAATTTAGTATACTTGCCTAGCCATGCCAAATTTACTGTTCCTGTAGGACCGTTCCTCTGCTTGGCTATTATGACCTCTCCTATGTTTTTCTTTTCAGAATCTTCATGGTAATATTCGTCTCTATAGAGGAACATAACTACATCGGCATCCTGCTCTATTGCCCCTGAATCTCTAAGATCGGAAAGTATCGGTCTATGGTCGCTTCTTTGTTCAGGAGCCCTCGAAAGCTGTGAAAGTGCGATTATCGGGCATTCAAGTTCTCTAGCCAATCCTTTTAGACCCCTCGAAATTGCCGAAATCTCCTGCTGCCTGCTCTCGCTCCTTGAATCGGATGACATCAGCTGTAGATAATCTATCAATACCAGGTCCAAACCCGACTCCATTTTAAGCCTTCTTGCTTTAGCCTTTATCTCCATAACCGTAATTCCAGGAGTATCGTCTATGTAGATTTTGGCTTTTCCAAGTGGAACAGTTGCTCCAGCCACTTTTATCCATTCTTCTTCCGTCAATTTTCCAGTTCTTATTTTCGTAATCTCAACATGAGCTTGTGTACTTAGCATTCTTTGAACCAATTGTTCCTTTGACATCTCCAAACTGAAGAGGGCTACTGATCTGTCATTTTTTATTGCAATACTTTGCGCAATATTTATGCCAAGGGCTGTCTTTCCCATCGAAGGCCTTGCAGCTATCAGAACCAAGTCGGATTTCTGCAAGCCAGAAGTCATTTTGTCAATATCGTGAAAACCCGTAGGAAGTCCTGTATAGCCACTTTCAGAGCCGGCAAGGAGCTCCATGTAATCTAGAGTATCCTGAAGCACATCCTTTACTATGGCAAAAGCCTGCGTGCTTTTCTTCTGAGATATTTCAAAAATCCGTCTTTCCGCTTCGTCCATAAGCATCTTGACGTCTGCTGATGAATACCCTTTGTCAACAATGACTTTCCCAGCATCTATGAGCTGTCTCAGTATCGCTTTTTCCTCTATTATGTCGGCATAATACCTTGCATTCGCAGTAATTGGGACTGCATTTGAAAGATCGGTCAGATATGAAATGCCTCCAGCTTCTTCAAGAATTCCCACTTTTTTAAGCTCTTCGGAAACGGTGACAAGATCAACGGGTTCACTCCTCCCATACAAATCAAGCATCGCTCTAAAGATTTCCTTGTGATTTTCCTTGTAAAAATGTTCATCTTTTAGTTTTTCTGTTACTGATATAACAGCTTCACGGTCCAGCAGCATTGCGCCCAGAACCGATTGTTCGGCATCTATGTTGTGTGGAGGAATCCTTCCCAAATAATCCATCAGTTCACCTGCCTCGTTTCATTTATCTATTTCTTCTATATCAAAATATATATTCCCTTTATTCAACCTTGTTTTCTATGGTTCCAATTTTGTCTATCCAACATTTTACCGTGTCCCCGGATTTAATATATTTTGTTGGATTAAATCCCATTCCAACACCAGCCGGAGTACCGGTCAAAATAATGTCGCCCCTTCTAAGTGTCATCCCTTTTGAAAGATCCTCTATTATGTCGGCAATATCGAATATCATTTGATCTGTATTGGAGTCCTGTCTAAGTTCTCCATTGACCCATGCCTTCATGTCAAGTTTAATAGGAAACGGAATTTCATCCCTTGTCACTATCCACGGGCCCATTGGGGAAAACCCGTCCAGGCTCTTTCCTTTGAACCACTGTCTTTTATCCATCTGCATCTTTCTTGCACTAACATCGTTTGCCACTGTATATCCGAATATATGCTCTTCGGCTTTTTCACGCGAAATATCTTTTCCCTCTTTGCCAATTATTATCGCCAACTCAACTTCGTAGTCAAGTTTGGATACCAATCCTTCATTTGAAGGAATAATATCCCCCTTACCCGTGGCAATCCATGCGGCTTTTGAAAAATAGATTGGTTCCTTCGGAGTTTCGAAGTTTACCTCTGGATAGGCCTTCTTCGATTCCCTAACATGATCCGCATAATTTGTACCCAAACAAATCAAATTTCTTACAGGATGGGGAATCGGCGCACAAAACTTGACCTTTTCAATAGCAATTTCATCGTACTCGAAGCGATCTCTTATCTCTTCTAGCGCTTTAATGAATTCTTCATCACCGTATTCGATAAGGCCGGCTATATCCATTTCAATTTCTATACCGCTTTTTTTAAGCAAATCCTTCAGTTTTATAACAGCCGTTTCATCTCTATTCAAGATACCGGCATATTCTTTTCCATCGCATAGATATGTCAAAAACTTCATTGAATCCTCCTTTACCTTAGAAAAATGCATTCGATTCAAACTTTTGAATCCCCAATTTTAAGCTTCCACTACCCGCACCTTAAGTTTTGCAATAACCTCGGGATGAAGCTTGATTTCAACCTCGTGCAAACCCATTTCCTTTATGTGTCCCTCCATCATTATTTTTCTTTTATCAATAACAATCTTATGGTCTTTCTTGAGCGCCTTAGCTATATCCATCGATGTTATGGATCCAAAAAGTCTACCACCTTCTCCGGCCTTTCCCTTTACATCAATCTCAAGATTGGATAAAAGTAGTTTCATTTCCTTAGCTTGTTCAAGCAGCTCCTGTTCTCCTCTAACCTTGGCGGCTTTTTTCCTGTTAAGTACGTTAACATTGCCCTGAGTAGCCTCTTTTGCCAATCCTCTTGGCAAGAGGTAGTTTCTGGCATGCCCATCGCTGGCATTTATTATTTCCCCTTTATTTCCTGTTCCCTTTATATCCTTTAGCAATATTACCTTCATCTTCAACCTTCCTCCTTCTCAAGATACTCGTCAATGGCAGCGAGCAACATTTTTCTAGCTTCTTCCGGCATTATCCCCTCAATTTGGGCTCCGGCAACGGTAAGGTGGCCTCCACCTCCCAATTTTTCAAGTATGACCTGCACGTTAATATCTCCCAATGACCTACCGCTAATCAATATTTGTCCATCTTTCTTGGCTCCAATTACAAAAGATGTATTTATCTCTTTTATATTCAAGAGGGTATCAGCCGCTTGCGCAATGACCAGTTGAACGTTTCCTTCGCATTCTGCACACACCGATATTGCAATTCCATCACGAATAATTTCAGCTTTTCGAACTATTTCCGCCCTTGAAACAAAAAGCTGCAAATCATCCTTAAACAATTGTCTTACCTCTGTAGTATCAGCTCCAGCCCTTCTTAAGAATGATGCAGCTTCAAAGGTCCTAACCCCTGTCTTTAACGAGAAATTCTTTGTGTCTACCATAATTCCTGCCATAAGAGCTTCAGCTTCAATTTTCTCAAGTGTCATCCGTTCTTCTATATACTGCAGAATTTCCGTAACCAATTCGCTGGCTGATGACGCATATGGTTCAAGATATCTAAGCACTGTGTTTTCAATGAATTCTGTTCCTCTTCTATGATGGTCTATCAATACGATTCTGTCCGTCAATTCCAGGAGTTCCGGACATTGCACAAAACTCGGTCTGTGGGTATCGACTACAAGCAGCAAAGTCTTCTCGTCGCATATCTCCTTGGCCCTTTGGGGTTTCACGAATGCATAAGCCTTGTTGTTCCTAAATTTATCATAAATGGCCGCTATGTTGTCTTCCTCTCCATTCATTACTATGAAAGCGTCTTTACCTCTGTTTAAAGCCATTCTATATACCCCTATGGATGCTCCGAAACTGTCCATATCGGGTATCTTGTGTCCCATTATTATGATTTTGGAGCTTTGGTCAATCAATTGTTTCAATGCATGAGAGACAACCCTTGCTTTTACCTTGTTTCTTTTTTCTAGCGCCTTTGTCTTTCCACCGTAGAAATCGAAAAGTGCCTCCTTCTTTACAACAGCCTGATTACCGCCCCTTCCCAATGCAAGCTCTAGGGCAGCGACCGAGTCCTCTTCCAATTGTCCGAAGTTGCCTTTTCTGAACGTAGCGCCTATGCTAAGGGTTACCGGAATCTTGTTGCCTTGGTCAATCTCCCTGATTTCATCGAGAATATCAAATTTTTTAGCAATCTGGTTTTCCAAGTAGCGCGAATCAAAAAATAAAACATATTTATCCTTTTGCTGTTTTTTGATTATCCCATTCATCCTGCTAGCCCAAAGGCCAAGCCGTCTATCTATTTCTGCTATGACAAGCGGTCTTTTGCCTTCTTCAGTGCTGCTAATTACATCGTCGTAATCATCCACCTCTATCTGCACCAAAGCCGTTTGCTCCTCTTCGTACCTAACTGACAATTTACTTAGTTCTGTACGGTCTATAAAATAAAGAATAACTATGTATCTGTCTTTGTCAGCTTTTACAACATTGTAAAGAGTCTGATACAGTCTTCCTTTTATTGTAAATTTTATATCCCGTCCAGAGTCAGTGTCTTCCTTAAGCACTTCCGAAATCTTAAACCCCGGAATAATTTCCTCAATATTCCTTTCAAGCAAATCCTTTTCTTTTACTACTTCCGAAAATTTGGAATTGTACCAAGTTACCTTGCCATCCAATTCAAGAATTATCAAGGGAACCGGAAGATTTAGAATGGCGTATTTTGAAGCCGAATCAATTTCCGAAGACAGGCTTTCAATGTAGTGAGTCCATTTCTTCTTTCTTTTGTAGCTCGTGGTCCAATTATAGTAAATTAGGTAGATGAGCAATACCAATCCCATAATGCCGTATACCTTATCATATGCGAAAATAACCAATGCAAGAATGCCAATTATCCATAAATATATCTTCGTATCTGGAACCAATGCCTTGAAAAACCTATTTCTATTCATGCCTTCACCTCCACGTCAGTCTTTTTTCAATTCAAATCGTCTTATGTTAATAATGGAATCCACAAGTCCCAATATTACCGCCATTATTGAAAATGTAGGCAAAATCATGAACGTTATGCAAATCATTGCCTTGAAAAACTTTGGCAAACTGAATTTTTCCATAAAAAACATAATAACAGCAAGCCCCTGCAACAGAAACGCTATTTGAAAAAGATAAAAAACATTGAGGAAAAGCGCCTCGCCGTTTACAATATTCATGCGGGAAGCCCCATAAGAAAGCGTTATTATGACCAAAAGCCCCATCATTATATTTTTTGGCAAACTGAATTTGCCGAATTTCCCAAGTGTTTGGAATTTGAAACCAGTTCTCCTAAGTATGATTCCTGCTACAATATAATTTATACATGCAGATCCTATGGAACCGAAAATAAGGCTAGACGGTATCAGTGTAAGAATAGTGCTTTTCATAATCTCAAGATTTCTTATTATTTCAGCCGTGCCGCCTCCATCGCCAAGAAAGGCTTTCTGGTATTCAACAACCCCGGTAAACACTTCCTCCAATTGAAGCAGCGTATTTACTCCCATTATATATGTCGAGACGGCAAAGGTTAAAAGTATTGCCACAAGCGATGCCGCCGACCCCGCAATCAAAATATGACGCACCTCTCTGCCCTTCTTTATCATCGTCCCCATAACGGAAGCATTTATACCTGAAATCAATGCTATATATATCCCAACTAGCGGGCTTGAAAAACTGCCAATGATTATAGATGCAGCAGTTACTGCTAGCATTGTGTGCTTAAGATCATGCCTGACCGCAACTATTATAAATGGAACGGGTATGAAAATCATAAAGAATGATAAAAATGGTATATAAAAACCTGCGATTACAAAGATGACCGCTATTATTGAAAGCATAGCCGACTCCACAAGCGCTTTTGTGTTTTCTCCTGTATTCAAATCCGTTTCACTCCCTTAATTATACTTCTTATCTTACACGGTTAGTTGAATTTTAACATTATTCGAGTCTCTATTCAAATTACTTCTTGTAATAAATAGGGAGAAGTGTCTGAACACTTCTCCCGAAAAAAACTAGTTTACTGTGAAAGGTAGCAAAGCCATGATTCTTGCACGCTTTATCGCTTTGGTCAACTCTCTTTGATGTTTTGCACAGTTTCCGGAAATTCTTCTCGGAAGAATTTTCCCTCTTTCTGTGATGTATCTTTGGAGACGCTTTGTATCTTTGTAATCTATGCTAGTCGTTTTATTTGCACAGAAAGAGCAAATTTTCTTTCTCTTCCTGCCGCCTTTTTTCTTAATAAATGCCATTATATTTTCCCTCCTTTTTTAGAATGGGATGTTGTCGTCCTCAAGTTCCTTGAAGTCGTCTTCAAATTCGCTTGCGCTCATTCCGAATTCATCCTTTGTGCCTTGTTTTTTCGATTCATTTGATGACTTGTTGCTATTCCATTCGAGAATATCAACGCCACCATAGGCATCGGCTCTAACATCTGTCGTATAGACAGTTTTGCCGTCCTTATCTTTATAAGTACCTGTCTCTATAGATCCCTTAATAGCCACCAAGCTGCCTTTCGACAGATAGTTGGCACTTATCTCTGCGGATTTTCCCCAAACAACTACTCTAATGAAATCGGCGGTAGGCTTATTCATCTGTTCCATTTCCCGCTTTTTTTCCTTGGAAAGCTTTCTATCGACAGCAAGGGTGAACTTTGTCACTGCTGCGCCGCTTCCAGCTACAAATCTAAGTTCGGGGTCTCTCGTCAATCTGCCTATTAAAGTTACATTGTTCATAAAAACCCCCCTTAATTATTCTTCGATTTTCATTACCATGTATCTCATAATATCCTCCGAAATCCCGAAATTTCTTTCGAGCTCCATTGGCAAGTCTTCAGGAGCTTTGAAATTCATCAACACATAATATCCTTCTTTATGCTTTTGGATATCATAAGCAAGCTTTCTGATTCCCCATTCGTTGATTTCTGTCACTTCTCCGACAATCTCGACAATCCCTTTGAATTTCTCGATGACTGCTTTTCGAGCCTCTTCTTCAAGAGTTGGATTGATGATGTAAAGAACTTCATACTTATTCATTTTAACACCTCCCTATGGTCTGTGTGGCCCTGCTCAAGCAAGGCAGAGAGCTAGTCTCAGCTCGATTATTATATCATGATGAATGTAGCAATTCAACAAAACATTAAAAAAACCGCTTAAAAAGCGGTTTTTTTAGCAATCGATTCGATTTTTTAATCTTTTATGCTTTCATTGCTTCTTTTATTACTTCTCCCAATCTCTTAATTCCTTCTACAATTTTTTCCTCTGTCATATTGGAATAATTAAGTCTGAAGGAATTTTTCTTATCTCCTGCCGGATAGAAAGATCCGCCCGGAACATAGGCGACATGCTTCTCAAGAGCCTTGTATGAAAGCTCTTTTGTGTCAATGTTTTCGGGAAGAGTAACCCAAAGGAACAATCCGCCTTCCGGATATGTATGGGTTACACCTTCAGGGAAATACTTGTCTATTGCCTCAAGCATTAGATCTCTTCTTCCTCTATATACATTTTTTATATTCTCAATATGTCCTGCAAAGTCATAGTTCGTTACAAACTCATGAATTTCCCTTTGCGCCAAGCTATTTGTTTGAAGATCCGCTCCCTGTTTTACGAGGATGTATTTGTTTAATATTTCATCTGAGGCCTGAACCCATCCAATTCTGAGTCCGGGACAGAATGTTTTAGAGAATGTCCCAAGGAAAATAACTCTTCCTTCAGTATCAAAGCTCTTGAGTGAAGGAGGTCTTACGCCTTCAAATCGAAGTGCTCCATAAGGATTGTCTTCAATTACCGGCAAATCGTATTCATTTGCCAATTCCATGAAGCGCTTTCTTCTTTCTACAGACCAAGTTCGTCCGGTCGGATTTTGAAAATCCGGGATAACATAAATCATTCTAGCTCTTGGAGTCTCTTTGAGAATTCTCTCCAGGTCTTCCATTATCATTCCGTTCTCATCTGTTTCAACTTCCACAAAATCAGCCTCGTATGCCTTAAATGCGTTAAGTGCTCCAAGATAACTCGGGCTTTCGCATATAATGACATCTCCCGGATTTATGAATATTTTTGCGCTGAAATCAAGCCCCTGCTGAGATCCGCTTGTTATTACAACATTATCAGCCGTGCATTCAAAGTCCCCCATATCGCAAATTGCTTCACGAAGCGGTATGTATCCTTCAGTAGGACTATATTGAAGCGCCGTTTCCCCTTGCTCATTCATTATTTTTGTGACGATTGCCTTCATCTGCTCAACCGGAAACAACTCAGGAGCTGGCAGGCCTCCCGCAAAAGAAATTATTTCAGGTCTTGTTGTCAATTTAAGCAATTCACGAATTTCCGAAGCTTTTATTTTACCCATGCGATCCGCATATTTCATCTAATAAAGCACCTCCACTAATTTTTTAAAAATGGTTGCCCGACCTATTCAATTATATCACCGGAACCTGCGTTTTCAAAAGGATTTCAGTATACTTGTATGAATTTCGAATTAAATTAAGTAGATATTCAATTATTCCTGCTTTCGCTCAACTTTCTTTATTCTCTTTTCCAATTTGATACGGGGAATCCATATTTCCTTTTGGCATTTCTGGCATTTTATTCGAAAATCCATCCCAGTTCGTACCACTTCAAAAACATTGCCTCCGCAGGGATGATTCTTCTTAGTCGTAATCAAATCGCCCTTTTTCAAATCCATGGCCATAGAACCGCCCCTTTCTTAGTTTCAATTCAGTATAAATGTATATACCATTTGCAAAAGCAGATTATTCTCAAAGAATAGCACCGCAAATTTAGACGACTGCATTTGCGTCACAATATAACTTTCCGGAAAGCTTGAAGCAAGCGGAATCATTAATATTGCCAAAAGATAAATTACAAGCAGGCCTTCCACCAGCCCTATCAAGAGACCTCCCACATTTTTAAATGTCCTAACAACCGGAAGCGAAAACAGTTTGTCCAAAATCCATGCAATCAAAGCAACCGCTATTTTAACCGCAATAAAAATAAGCAGTATGCTCAAGGCATCTACAGCCAGTCTTGCAAAAGCTTCAGCAAACCTTGAAACAACATCGACGATAGCCTCTCCGGCATGATCCTTTATAACCTCACTGTTAAGAATCATTTCTTCGATTGTTTTGGGAAATCCCATTCCAATGGAAGGCGATTCTCCAGTAATTCCCCCTCCTTGCAAGATTCCGGGATTGGCCGCAGCATATTCCTCGAGACGGATGAAAACACCGCTTCGAATTTTTTCGAAAATTCCAGTATTCTCACTTATATATACACTTACTTGAGGGTAATACATTTTTGCCGCCATGGCCGCAATTATAAATCCCAATAGCCCAAAAAGCATTCGAATCAAGCCCTTGTAAAAACCCAACAGAGCCATAAATGCAATCACTGCCAAAATAAAAATATCTGCCGTATTCATGTCATCCCTCCCGATTAGTATATGTCGATAATTTCCATATGATTATCGTAAACCAGCATTACCCTGTCTTCCGCAAGCCAGCCTCCACCTTCAATTTCAAAATCGGATTCTATCTTTCCTTTTAGCTTTCCATTGTCATCAAATATTGCAACGGATCTCTTCATGAATACCGCACCATACTTTCCGTTGAAGGAGACCCCTGTAGATATTTCATCCAGAGCTGTTTGTTTTGAAAAAATGCCGTCGTCGCCTATTCCGAAATACAAGATATCTCCATTTATATCTTCAACTATTACTGATACATAGCCCGAATCATCAAAGTCAGCTCTGGTAAGTTTGCCTTCAAGGTCTTCTTCCCACAACACATCTCCTTCCCTGGACATAGAAAAAACTCTATTTCCCGCAAGGGCTTTCAGATTATCGCTTAGCGTAAAGAATGTTCGAAATATTATTTCACCATCATAACGATTTCCAGCAATAACAATTCCATCGAGATTGTAAAAAAGTATGCTGCTGTAGTATTTTTCGTTATCTATGCTCAATGTAGAAACCGCAATTATATTCGAAGAATCAGAAATTGCCGCATCAAGTATATAGCCCTTCGGAATTGTTATTTCCGTAATGGTCTTTCCCTTGTCGTCAATAACATCCAGAAGATTTCCCTCTTGCCCGAAATAAAGCAAAAAATTCTCGCGGTTTTGATATAGACCACCGAGTGGAAATTCCTTTTCAAGGCTGTTTACAATTTCTCCTCCGTAATTCACTCTCCATAACTTACCCTGTTCAGTATCCGCCAAAACAATGTAGGTTTCATTTGCGAACAGTCTTGGATTTTCTGCTTCAATTGTTTTTTTCCAAACCGAGCCGCCTTCCAAGTCATAAAAAGTTAAAGCTCCATTGTCATACACCGCCAGTCCTTTCCCTTTTATGGCTATCTCCGTTGAGTTTTCTCCTATATCAATTGCATAGATTCTTACAGGTTCAAAGCTTTTCAGAAACGGTATGTCGGGCAAGCTTCCTCCTGAAATAAAATACCATGCGCCAGCAGATACTAAGACGACAAATAGCAAAAGCCGCATCCATCGAACCCTTCTTTTTTTCTTTCGTCTGGCTTTTCTTTGTTCTAGATTCATAGAATCCTCCGTTCCTGATTAAGCTTCATATTTACTCTCTCCATGAAATCTCTTTAGGCTTAAAGTACTTTCCGTCTCCCATGTTGTATATCCTTATCAATTCCCTGTCAATATCCATTATGCGCAATTCCTTTATTATCAAAGAAAGTTTTTCGCCGGATGTTTTTATTGAAAGGCCACAGCTTGCGGTAATGCTGCGGGGTGTAGGTATCATTTCAATCTCAATTATCCCCTTAAGCCTTCTCTCCACCTTTATTGCCAAATGAGTAGAATCAAATGCTATCGCAATGAATCCTCCTTCTGTCATATCCTTATAACCTTGGGTGCTTCATTTATTTTTTCAACTATATCGTACATATTGCTGACAATACCTATTCCTATATTTGCTTTTTCATTAAAATAGTCCAAACATGTTCCGCAAACCAGCATTTCAACACCTTTCGCTTGTAAAACTTTCAAGTCCTTAAGTACAGTCGATTCTTTAAGAGCAAGTCTAATTCCACCGTTTAAGAAAAGCACTGCTTTGGGAAATGGCGCTGCTTCTGTAAGTGCATAGAAGTATCCCTTCATTAAAATCTCTCCCAATTCATCGGATCCGCTTCCCATCTTGTCAGATTCAATTAATAGCACCCAGTCTCCTGTTTCATCTTTTAATAAAGATGTTTTCTGTTTTTCATCAGTTTCTCCGTTTTTCCCAATTAGCTCAAGATAGATTCCATCTTCTCTTTTTTCTTCTGAAAATGAATATCCCTTTTTATCAGCCAAACGGCTTATATTTTTGCTCGCAATATCATTGTCTACAAGCACCAGTATCTCTGTTATTCCTTCTTCCATTATTTTTTTGGTTTCTATAACTGGTGCCGGACATGCCAATCCTCTTACATCAACTTTTTTCATATTTTACCCCTCTTTTAAGTTTATGGAACAATTATTTTAATCGACAGTGGCAACAGATTGACTTCGACAGGACATTCTCCTATTATGTCCCCATCCGCATTCAAAAGCACATTGTCACTTGATTTTACTAAAATTCTCTTTGCTCTAAATACCTTGACCTCTTCTCTGTCTACATGTTTTCCGCTAAAAACCATCGGAAACAGTTTTAAAAATTTGATTCTTTTCAAAGCCTTGACTATGCATATTTGAAAATCTCCGCTGTCTACGGAGGCTCCTGGGGTTATTTTCATCCCCCCCCCGTAATACTTTCCATTTCCAAAGGCAACGAGCATGACTTTTCCGTTGAAAACGCCATCATCAGACTCCAAATGAATTTCCACAGGCCTATAGGTCATTAGCATCTTTATGGTAGCAGCTACATATGCAAATGTCCCCGGCAGATACTTTTTTATTTTTTGTGTTTCCCGGGTAATCAAGGCGTCAATTCCGAAACTAAAAACATTAATGAAGTAGCTGTCGTTTGCCTTTCCCAAATCCGTCCATTTCTCCTTGCCGCGATGAATCACATCCATTTGCTTTTTAAAATTCGTCGGAATGCATATGGTTCTCGAAAAATCATTACCCGTACCGCAAGGAATGATTCCTACCGAAACTGATTCCCCATATACCCCATTTACGACCTCAAAAAGAGTTCCATCGCCACCCACCGAAATTATATGTGTAAAGCCCTCTCTACATGCCTTTCTCGAGAGAATTTCGCCGTGTCCCGGGTACTCGGTTTCAACTATTTTGTATTCAATCTCATGTTTTTTTTCATAATCTTCAATTCTATCTCTATACTTCCTTCCCCGTCCTTTTCCAGCCGTAGGATTCAGCACAAAGCAATATTTGTCCATATAACAGCTCCTCATAAATGTCTCATTCTATTATATATTATGTGTTCCCTTTTTTCTAACAAGTATTTTAGAATTACCCAAGCAAAAAGAGCCTCGATGTGAAGAGGCTCTTTTTGTTTCACTTTCTATATCAAGTTTTAAGGATCAAGTAGCTCAATATGCCTATCAATATTATCGCAAATATGAACAATGCATATATGATACTATTCATGCGTCCCTGTGTTCGTGAAAAAATTTGTCCCACACTTTCTATCTCTTTCGCATAATTTTCTTTCACCTTGCCAGCCGCCGTTTTCTCTCCAACGCTCGTCACAATGTCCTTCAATTCAATTCCTTTTCTGTCTTTCGAGACATCTTTTCCTTTGGAATCCTTTCTTTTAAAGCGCCCAACATCAATCCTTATATCCCCAATTCTATGAAATAATCCCTCAATGTAAATAAAGAAATTTGCAAATCCCCTGTCTACGTATTTAAATAGATGGTAGCCTCCCAAGTAAAAAGTCTTGGCCAGAGGCTTGTAAAAATCCTGCTCCAAATCCGGCCATTCGAGTGTCGGGTTCCTGTAGATTGGTCCGTCCTCCGTCTGCATAATGAGCCCTTTCCTGACTATCAAAAAGTATAGTGCCACGCCAAGCGCGAAAATTATCCCAGTGTTGTAAAAAACTTCGGATGTATAAAGATTGATGGGCACATGGCCCCTTCCTCCAAGAAACACTTCCGTTTCTTCCATTATTGAAAACATATATCCCGGTCTAATCCCCAGATAGATTGCAATTCCTGATAATGCAAATAGGGGAAAAAGCGCTCTTTTATGTATTTGGTTCTTAAACTGCCCCCAATACTTTTCGCTTTCCTCTACAAATACAGCCACGAAGATTTTTAGGAGATAAACAAGAGTAAAGCTACTGCTTATAATGAATATAATTTCCGCAACTCCCATGCCGACGCCTTCATAGATGTGCCCGGCCTCCACAAGCGCTTCATGTAGAAGATTCTTGCTAATGAATCCACTTGAACCCGGAACTCCTGCAACGGACAAAACGCCTACAAGAAATACTGCCTTGAGTTTGTACAAATGTTTTCCAAATCCATGTATATGATTGATTGAAAGTTCATGGAGAAGCATATATATTATGCCGGCGCCAAGGAAAAGCAAAACCTTAAAAATCGCATGGTTTACTATATGAAATAGGGTTCCATGGATAGCTATGTTGTTGTTTGAACCAAGAATCCCTATGAGGCCCACCCCCATAAGAATATATCCAAGCTGGCTCATTGAACTATAGGCCAAAATCCGTTTGAGGTTTCTTTGAAATATAGCCAATAAGCCTCCCCAAAACATGTTTGCCAATCCCAATACGAATATCACCCTTGAAATTTCAATATCACCACCAAAAATTACAATCGATGTAATCATTATTCCAAATATCCCTGTTTTTGCGAGTATCCCGGCCAAAACCGCCGTAGCCGGTGCCGGTGCCGCCGAATACGCCTTAGGAAGCCATACATGAAGAGGCATCATACACGCCTTTACCCCAAAGCCTGTTATAATGAGAGCCGCAATCCCATATTTAACCGAACCCATATTGACAGCTTTGCTCTGAAGCTCAGAAATTCTAAGTGTTCCTGTATAGTCGTAGAGAAGGAAAAGTCCCATCAAGAGTATCATTCCTCCGGCTATTGCCATCGTCAAATAGGTCCTTCCGGCATCCCTGGTATATTCATCCTCATCGTGTATGATTAGAAAATATGAGGTTATTGACATGATTTCAAAATATGTGAATAGGTTCAGCATATGGTCTGAAAGAAAAATTCCCATTGTGCTGGCATATGTCAAAATGAAAAAAGCGTAATATCTATTTCTTTTTTTATATTTGATCAAGTATTGCGACGAATATATTGTCGTAAGAAACCATACCAGCGAAGTAATAGATACAAATATGTACCTAAAGGCATCCAACTTCAAAAATAGGCCCGTCCCCATAATATCGGGAATCTCAATCTCCAAGCCCTTTCCTCCTATATAAGGATATAGCAAACAAACAATAAGAAAAACTCCCCCGGTCATAATATCATTTATTATGTCCCTAAGCTTTTCACTTTTCCTTCCAATCAAAAAACCCACTGCTGCTCCAAGAAATGGAATCAACAAGATAGCTATAAGCAAGGTATTCTCTATCATTTAAATCCTCCGATTCCCGTTAACAAAACTTCTTACGACATCTTGCACAAAATATAAAATAACATTCGGAAAAAAACCTATTAACTTGCTATCTTAAGTTTTAAGAATCAGATAGCTCAATATGCCTATCAATATTATCGCAAATATGAACAATGCATATATGATGCTGTTCATGCGTCCCTGTGATCTGGAAAAAAATTGTCCCACACTCTCTACCTCTACAGTGTATTTCTCCTTGATCTTTGAAATTGCAGTTTCTCCTTCAACACCGCCCACAAGGTCCCTCAATTTTATGGCGTCATTTTTCATTTCAGCAGCCTTTTCTCTACGATTGCCTATGATGGAGTCCTTTCTTTCGAATCTTTTTATGTTGATTTTTAAATTTACAATTTTATGGAAAAATAATCCGATGCCCGAAAAGAAATTTACCAATCCCCTATCTACATGTTTGAACAAGTAGTATCCTCCCCAATAAAAGGCTGCAAAAAGAGGTTTGTATAAATGCTGTTCCAAATTCGTCCAAGCTAGTGTAGGATTTTTAAATATCGGTCCTGTTTCCGTTTGTACAAGCAACCATTTTCTGACTATTATAGAGTAAATTCCAACACCAAGCGCAAATATAATTCCAGTATTGTAGAAAACTTCCTCTGTATACATGTTAAGAGGAACATGTCCATGCCCTGAAAACATTACCTCAGCTTGGCTTATTACATCAAAAACATACCCTGGTCTTAATCCTGTATATATTACAATTCCTGAAAGCATCATTAGTGGAAACAAGGCCCTTTTTCGTATATGCCCCTTGAACTGGCCCCAATACTTTTCGCTTTTCTCAACAAATACAGCTATGAAAATTTTCATGAGATATGCAACAGTAAAGCTGCTGCTTATAATGAAAATCCATTCAGCTGCTTTCATGCCAAAGCCTCCATAAATATGCTCCGCTTCTATCAGTGCTTCGTGCAACAGATTTTTACTTATGAATCCGCTAAAGCCCGGCATACCTATTATGGCCATAAAGCCTATTATAAACATTGCTTTCAAAAATTTCTTATTGCTTCCGAATCCACGGATATAGTTGATTGAAAGCTCATGAAGAACCATATATATTATGCCTGCGCTAAAAAAAAGCAAGACTTTAAAAATAGCATGATTGAATATATGGAAAAGGGTTCCGTGTATTGCTATGTTGTTATGCTCTCCAAGCATACCGATAAGTCCCACTCCCATAAGAATATAACCTATTTGGCTCATAGAGCTGTAGGCCAGAATTCGTTTAATGTTCCTTTGGAAAATAGCCAAAAACCCGCCCCAAAACATATTCAACAGGCCTAAAATAAAGATGACCTTGCATAGAATAAGATCGTTTTTCATTATCACCAATACCGTCAGCATTATTCCGAAAACGCCTGTTTTCAAGAGTATCCCGGAAAGAATGGCACTTGCCGGAGCAGGCGCTGCCGGATGTGCCTTGGGAAGCCATACGTGAAGCGGTATAACCCCGGCTTTTACTCCAAATCCAATAATCATCAGCCATGCTATAATATATTTTATCTGCCCTAGCGACGCAACTTCATTCGCAAGATCGTTAATGCTTAGTGTTCCTGTATAATCAAAAAGAAGAAACAGGCCCATAAGGAGCACCATCCCTCCGGCTATTGACATCGTCAGATAAGTTTTCCCAGCGTCACGGGTATACTCATCTTCATCGTGTATTATCAGGAAATATGATGTTATTGACATGATTTCAAAAAACGTGAACAGGTTAAGCATATTGTCCGATATAAAAATACCCATGGTACTGGCATATGTCAAAATGAAAAAGGCATAATATCTATTCCTTTTTTTATATTTGATTAAATATTGTGTGGAATACATTGTAGCCAAAAACCATACCAGCGCTGTTATGAATACAAATATATACCTAAACGCATCCAACCTGAGAAAAAGGCCTATACCCATGATGTCCGGTATCTCTATTGCTATACCTTCTCCCCCTATATATGGGTATAACAATATAACAACAAGAAAAATTGCTCCCGTCATAATAACATTGAATATATCCCTGGATTTTTCATTTTTCCTTCCTATCCAAAACCCCACTGCAGCTCCAACAAATGGAATCAACAAGGTAGAGATAAGCAAAGCATTCTCCATCATATAAATCCTCCGATTCTTGTCAGATTAAGCTTCTTGCGATATCTTGCACGAAATGCAAAACAACATTCGGAAAGAGTCCTAGTGCAACAGTAATACCCGTGAGCACCACAATCGGTATGAGCATCATGAGCGGCGGTTCCTTGTTCTCAATCTCCCTATCCATTTCTCCGGGAAAAAATGCGGCAACTACAATCGGAAGTAGATATCCAGCCGTCAAAAGCGCGCTAAGCAGAAGTATCACAACAAAAATTGCCCTGTTTTCTTGAAGCCCTCCCATTGCTAAATACCATTTGCTAACAAATCCATTTGTGGGAGGCAAGCCGATAAGAGATATCGACGCAATCGAAAAACACCCCATAGTAATGGGCATTTTCTTTCCTATGCCTCTTATTTCACCTATCGTCTTATATCCTGTCCTATACATTATTACACCGACACAAAAAAACAATGTTATTTTTATGACTGCATGGTTTATCAAATGAAGCAAGGCGCCAGTCAAGGCATCCTCATTCAGGAGTATTATTCCAATCATTATGTATCCAAGCTGGCTAATTGTCGAATAAGCCAAACGCTTCTTGAGATTGTCTTGATGCAAAGCAACAAATGACCCCATAAGGATTGTCAACACGATTGGTATGCTCATGTATCCCTTGATATGCATAGCTTTAACGGCCTCTGCTCCGAAGAGATAAAAGCTTATCCTTATCAATGCGAAAATACCTGATTTTACGACTGCAACCGCGTGAAGCAAAGAGCTTACTGGCGTAGGAGCAACCATTGCTGCAGGTAGCCAGGAATGGAATGGAACCATTGCCGCCTTTACCGAAAATCCAAGAAACAAAATGACATATGCCGCCGTCACTCGTTTTCCAACTTCAATCCCGCCTAAAACTCCACCTGGAACAAATTCCAAAGTTCCTGTAATGCTAAATAAAAGAATCATACCCAAAAGAACTAGCGTAGCTCCGCTAAAGGAATATATGAGGTATTTCTTACCGCTTGCAAGGGCTTCTTTAGTTCCGGTATGTATGACCAATGGGAAGGTAGAAAGAGTCAAGAATTCGTAGAAAATATAGAATGTAAAGATATTTCCAGCTAAAGAAATACCAACAATTACACCTAGTGTAACAAGAAAATATGTAAAGAATTTATTTTCCTTGCCTTCATGATGCATATAATCAAATGAATAGGCCGTTGTACAGATCCATAGAAATGAAGTCATTGTAAGAAAAAGCCTGCTCATTCCATCTATCTTGAAACATATTTCCATAAATCCATTGATTTTAAAAAGATGCATTGCCGGCGGCGCCGCAATAAGGACCGCCATGGCAAACAAGAAATTCAGGAAAACGCCCCCTAGAAGATAGACCCTCCTATACGATTCATTTTTAAATTCGATAAAATGAATTCCTCCGGCCAAGGCCATAGGAAACACAATCGGGACCAATGCTAAGAAATTCATCCAGTCCACTCCCTTCAATCTCTATTTAAGGGCGGGAATGCCCGCTTCTATTAGACTAAGAAGTCCTCCACCCGACAATCCTAAGTAAATGACACCAAGAATTAGCACAAATATCGGCAACAATTCTTTAAATGGGCGCTCTTTGTTCTTGTATACCTTGCCCTCAAGGCTTTCCTCGCCAAAATATCCGTTTATTATGACCGGGAAATAATATAGTGCATTGAGCAAGCTACTAATCAGGACGACCGCAAGCAATTCAACCCTATGGGCTTCAATTACAGCAACCGCAAAATTCCATTTGCTGTTAAATCCCGACAATAAGGGAATTCCAACAAGCGACATGCCTCCGATTGTAAAGATTGCCATAGTAAACGGCATTTCTTTTCCTATCCCTTTTAAATCTGCAATATTCTTCTTCCCCGTTTTTTCGATTATGCTTCCGGCAGAAAGAAAAAGGGCCGCCTTAGTAAAGGCGTGGTTGAAAATCTGGAATATAGCGGCAGCAAGACCCATGCTTGTTCCAAGTCCTATGCCGAAAAATACATAGCCAATCTGAGCAACACTTGAATATGCAACCATCCTTTTTAAATTCTTCTGCATTATGGCCAGCACCGATCCTGCTATCATTCCCACTGCTCCCAAAAGAAGCACAATGTTCAAAACAGGCAACTCACTGACAATTCCCATTCCGAAAACCCTATAAATTATTTTTATATACAATATTACATAAGCCTTTAGAACCAAAGCGGAAAGCAGCGCGCTTGACACCGCAGGCGCATAGGTATGAGCATCCGGAAGCCATGTGTGAAGAGGAAACATAGCGCTTTTAACCCCAAGCCCCACTGTGAAAAGTCCTATCGCAATCAGCATATTTCTGCTGTGTTCCGGATAAATGGCCGCTAAAACTTCATGGCTGCTCGCCATGTTCAGGTGTCCCGTCAATGAGTAAATAAGAGCTATTCCCATTAGTACAAGACCCGAACCTAATGAACTCAATATCAGATATTTTAGCGCTGCCTTTATGTTTTCCTTTTTGTCTTTTATTACTACAATTCCGCATGAAGCAATTGAGCTGATTTCGATGAACACAAAACAATTGAAAAGATCGTCTGAAAAAACGATCCCAAGTAGGGCTCCTACAAGTAGATTAACAAGGGTGTAGAATAATGGCACCTTCTTTTTAGTCAAATCATGATCTATGCTATAGATTGAAAACCAAAGAACAGCCATTGTAACAGTCATAAATAGAACAGCCATCAATCCCTCTATTATTCCTATATGGAATTCGATTCCCCATGGAGCAGCAAAATGACCCACTCTGAAATAGTATGGTCCATCCACCTTTACTCCTAAAAGTGTCCATACTGAAAGCGCAAGGGAAACTCCTGCAGCCGAAATGCCTATGATTCGAGCCATTCGAATTGTCTTGAAAAGCGGTATTGCAAAAGCTGAAATAAATAAAATCAAGATGATGATTAGCGGATAGCTATTGTAAAGTGGCAATTTATTCCCCTCCCATCTTCATGATTTCGTTTAGGTCGATTGTCCCGTACTTTTCGTAAATGCGGATTGTAAGTGCCAAAGCAAAAGCCGTGATGCTTACTGCAACAACAATTCCCGTAAGCATTAGCGCCGTGGGAATCGGATTGACGTAACCTGAAGCCGATTTGGCAGACCGTATTATTGGCGCTTCATTTCCTGTAATATATCCCTTGGCTATAAAAAATAGAAAAACTGCCGTATCCATGATATTCATGCCTATTATTTTTTTAATCAGATTTCCATGAGCCAAAAGTGTTACAAAGCCAACTCCAAACAAAATGATGGCTCCGGTTTCATAGTAATTTGTCAGCAAGTGTCCCATATCAGATAGTCCCTTCGTAGAATAGTTTAAAAAATACATACATAGTTATCGCTACGATGATTCCAACAGCTATGTTTAGAGGCAGTATGAGCCCTCCGCTAAACAATTTTCCTGGCGTTCCGAGTGGAATATCCCAGACTTCCCAATGCATTCCGCCAGTCAAAAAACTATATCCCTTGAGCGCTCCGTAAATAAGGAGCGACGAGCACATCCATTTCATCATCCTTTCATATGTAAGCCTCGAAATAAGGTTGTCCCATCCGAAAATCAATCTATGAAGAATCATGCTTACTCCAAGAATCGTTCCTCCTGCAAACCCTCCACCTGGAGAAAGGTGCCCGTTAAATATTACGTATATGGCAAATACTTGTATAAAAGGTATAATAAGCCTTCCTACTTCTGTCAGAATATCGCTTTTTTCGGCTTCCCTTTGGAATTTATTCATCTTCATCCCTCCTGAGCACCACAATTACCGTTATTAGTGCTGTAAAAAGAACCGTCGCCTCTCCAAAGGTATCAAATGCCCTATAGTCCAAAATTATTCCGGCTACTACATTGACTGCGCCGGTCTCTTCCACGCCTTTTTCAAGGTACCTATATGATACCTCGTTATTTGAAGGATTTTCAGCCTGCCCAAAGGTAGGCAAATCAGCAACCCCGAATAGCAAAATAATAATTAATGCTGTTGCCAAAACAACAGAGAATATTTTTCTCATTTCCCGCCACCTCCGACTCTCCTGAGCGTAAAGACAAACAAAAGGGTTGTTATCCCCGCTCCTACAGCCGCTTCGGTGATTGCGAGATCCGGCGCATTAAGTTGCTGCCAAAGAACTGCCATCGTCAAGCTATATACCATGAATACTATGATAGCACCCAACAAATTGCGTATTACAGATACGGCAATCGATGCTCCTATTAAAAATACTATGACAATCATTGAAAAAGTGGTCATCTGCCCTCTTCCTTTCGATGGCGATTGTAATACGCCTTGGCAATTAAATGCGTTGCGGTGGGATTAGTTATCCATAAAAATATTATTATAAGAAGCAGCTTAAGGCTCGCATAACTTTCTCCATTGAAAATAATCGTTGCCAATAGAATAAGTACCGCGCCCAGCGTATCGCACTTTGCTGCGCTGTGTGCGCGTGTATACATGTCCGGGAGTCTCAAAATACCAATAGTTCCCACTGTGAAAAAGAAAAGTCCGCCACTTATCAGAATGATCATTATTATTTCTTTAATCAATTTGGGCACCCCTTCCTTCTATGAAGTTGGCTATAGCCATGGACGCCACAAAGCTGATAAGCGCATATACCAATGCCACATCAAGGAAATAGCTTTCCTTGAGAATGCATGAGACAACTGCTATTATAACGGTCGTTTTTGTCCCTATTACATTTATCGCTATTAGCCTGTCCTCTGGAGTCGGCCCTTTTACTGCTCTGACTGTGCAAAGGGTCACTGTGATCGTAAGATATATTATTGAAGCAATAAATATTTTAATCATCATCGGCTTTTTCCTCCACCTTAAGTAGTAATTCTTCGAACTTTGAATGAGCAACACCCTCCACATATTCATCCATAAGACAATGGACAATAAGTCTTTTCCCATCCATATTTACGGTCAAGGTTCCTGGAGTCAGGGTTATTGAATTGGCCAATATCATTCTACTTAGCGGTTTTTCGAGACGAGTGTCAAAGCTTATTATGCTAGGGGTTATCAAGAGTTTTTTTGATAAAACAATTTTTGCAACATGAAAATTGGCAAAAACAATTTCTTTGCATAGCAAAAGCAGATACTTAAGCAAATAAAATAATTTTTTCTTGTTTTTGAATGAATACCCGAAATTGATTTCAAGTATGTCCACATTTATAAAAAATACAAGAAAACATATGGCAATTCCCGTCAAAACCATTTGCATATCTATGCTTTCTGTAAGAATAAGCCAAAAAACAATCATCAATATCAAATAGAATTTATTGGATTTATTCTTTTTCATAGACCTTACCTCCCAAAAATTACACCTTATATGTACACGCAAATTCCGTGCCAATTACTGCCCTTTTACAAATCTTTTTCAAACCCCTTCAATTGCAAGCTGTTCGCACCTTTTAAAAGTAAAAAAAATGGCAAATCAAACCCGTCAAAATATGAAGTGTTCTGATTTGCTACATTTATTCGGCATATACCAATATGTGATGTTCTATTATAACACATATGTCCCGTTACGAGTCATATGTATTTCGTATTCCTTCATCTTTCTATAAAGAGAACTTCTGCTTATTCCTAATATTCGTGAAGTCTTTGAAAGATTTCCTTGGGTTTCCTCGATAGTTTTACTGATTGCCATGCTTTCAATTTCACGGAGAGTGAAGAATTTCTTGTTTTGGGAATTAGGCTCATCCAAAAGATTCGTCGATTTCATGTATTGTGGAATATCTTCCACCGACAAGACTTCTCCTTCTTTTACAACACTTATTATCTGTTGCATTACATTTTGAAGCTCTCTAACATTTCCAGGCCATGGATATCCGCTCATCCTCTCATAGAAGGCATCCTCTATTCCTCTTATATCCTTCCCCATTTGCCCGCTGAATTTTTCCATAAAATAAGATATGAGAGGCTTGAAGTCTTTTTTTCTTTCCCTTAGGGCTGGAATCAATATAGGCATTACATTCAATCTGTAAAAAAGATCTTCTCTGAAATTACCTTTCTCCACTTCCCCCTTTAAATCCTTGTGCGTTGCAGCTATAACACGAACATCTACCGGAATCACATCATGACCTCCAACTCGAACAACTTCCTGTGTTTCAAGTACCCTCAGAAGATTGGCCTGGGTATCTAAGGGCATATCGCCTATTTCATCAAGAAAGATTGTTCCCCCGTCAGCTAATTCAAATTTTCCTGGATGACCCCCGCGTTTTGCCCCTGTGAATGCTCCCTCAATATATCCAAACAACTCGCTGGCAACCAAATCTCGCGGTATAGCTCCACAATTAAGGAAAATAAAGGGTTGTTTTCTTCTTGGACCGGCATTATGAATAGACTGTGCAAAAAGCTCCTTGCCTGTTCCGCTTTCTCCCTGCAAGAGCACAGTAGTATTGTATTGGGTCATTCCTTCGGCCGTTTTAATCGCTTTTTTTATCTCTTCACTTTCTCCCATTATATCTTTAAACGTAAAACGAGCCTGTGATCCGACAATCCTGTTTACAAGATTGTGCACCGTTTTGACTTCGTGGAATGTTAATATGACGCCTTCAAGAATATCTCTGTCGATATCCTTTATGGACGCTATGGTGGCTATGCAAACAACGCGTTTGCCGTTTTTAAGTATGAATTCCAATTCCTCATTATTATAGTGCCCCTCTGCAATGTTTTTTCCTATGCTTTTCAAGCGGTCACCAATTTTTACCATTTGCCTAATATCTTTTCCTACAATTTCTTTTTCTGTCCTTTTAAGAATATGCCGAGCAATAAGATTGACATCTGTAATGACGCCTTCATTGTCAATACAGATCAATCCTTCATTAATTTGCTCGATTATTGTTGAAAAATGATGGTTGGCAATCCTAAGCTGCCTATTTATCTTGTCAATTTTAAACTGCTTTTCAATAGCGACACTCGACGCCACAACCATACCAAGTGTATGAAGATGCACCTTTTCGTAGGAGTCGGTCATGCTTAGTATTCCAAGCAATTCACCTTCCGCGTTTTTTATCGGACATGCCGAAGAGGTAAATTTATGGTACCTTTTGGCATAATGCTCGGCTGCAAACACCTGTATTGGCTTCCTCGTATCCAATGCTATTCCAATGGCATTGGTCCCAATAGTCTCTTCTTTCACATTATAGCCCTTATAAAGATTCAACTTTTTATATGCCTCAACCGAATCCTCATCTCCAAGACATTCCACAACGTATCCTTCCGGATCCGTAAGCCTGACCAAGAGGCCATGACTGCCCGCAATATTGTAGAGACTTTCCATAAATGGCTTGGCAATCCTAAGAAGTGGACGAAGCTGAAGCTCCCTGTCCTTAAGGGTTTTCGATTTTGAGTTTTCTTCTCCTTCCCCCATGGGATTGACCTGTTCTTTACGACTTCTGATCCAAGAATCGGCTATTTCTTTCCGTATTATGTCATGATTTATGTCTCCACTTTCCATGAATTTTCGCCAAGCATCCTGGATTTGATTATTCCTATCATAAATCTTATTTACTGGCATGAGAATCCCCTCTTCCTTCGCACTTCTACACCTATACTTGCTTTTAAGCTTCTTTATTTTTACTTATATATATATCCATCGCCTTTATTCCCCTATGAGCCAACTTCACAAATAAAACAAAAGAATAAATCCAAAATACAATAAAAAATAGAAACAATACAATGTTAAATATCCCAAACCCAAGTCTAAACCCCAACATTTTGCTTTTCCTCCTATTTACTATGTTTATGTTTCACGTGAAACAATTATTTTCTCAATAGATTCATTATCCTTTGAAATTCATCTACCCCATGATATGAAATCTCTATTTTACCAACATTTTTTCTTCCATTCTTTATGTTTACTTTCGTTGAAAATCTCTCTCTAAGTTTTTCTTCCATTATAATAACTTCTGGATCACTGGCTACAGGTTTTTTATAGATTTTGTCCTCTTTATCATTCAATATTAATTTTACTTGACGTTCAGCTTCCCTTACTGATAATCCATTTTCAATGATTTTCTCCGAAAGCCTTTTTCTTTTTTCGCCAGAAGGCAGTCCTAGCAAGGTTCGACCGTGGCCTCCTGTGATTTTCCCATCAGATATCAATTCCCTAATTTCATCCTCTAACCCCAAAAGCCTTAACAAGTTTGCCACATAAGGTCTACTTTTTCCTGCAAGGTCTGACACCTTTTCCTGCGTTAATCCGTGTTCATCCATAAGTAATTTAAATGCCATGGCTTCCTCTATTGGGTTAAGGTCTTCCCTTTGAAGGTTCTCAATTAATGCAAGCTCCATTCTTTCAGATGGTTTTGCTTCTCTAATAATACAAGGAACACTTTTAAAATCCGCCTTTCTAGCGGCCCTATATCTTCTTTCTCCTGCTATTATTCGATAACCTTTTTCCTCTGCACTTACAATTATTGGCTGCATGATTCCATGACTTTTTACTGACTTTACAAGCTCTTCTATTTTATCTTTATCAAAGTTTTTCCTTGGTTGGTTGGGATTTGTTTTAATCAATCCTATTTCTATTTCGTGAATCCTTTCCTTTGATGAAACTCCTTCTTCTTTTTCTTCGATATCAGTTGCCGGAATTAGCGCATTTAAACCTCTTCCCAAACCACTTCTCTTTTTAGACAATTAAACTTCCTCCTTTCCTTCTATTGCTAAGAATTCCGCAGCAAGCGCCTGATAGGCCTCTGCCCCACGCGATTTAGGATCGTATTCTGTAATTGGAAGTCCATAGCTTGGTGCCTCTGCCAATCGAACATTCCTCGGTATAACCGTTTTGTAAACTTTATCCTTGAAGTATTCCTTTACTTCTTCAACAACCTGAATGGAAAGATTGGTTCTTTTATCAAACATGCTTAAAAGCACCCCCTCTATTGATAGGGTGGGGTTGAGTTTATTCCTAATCAATCCAATTGTGTTCATCAATTGGCTTACGCCCTCTAACGCGTAATATTCGCATTGAATTGGTATCAAAACTCCATCTGCAGCTGTCAATGCATTCAATGTCAAAAGACCAAGTGATGGAGGGCAGTCTATAAATATATAATCATACTCTTTCTTTATTTTTTCGACAAGCTTCTTAAGCTTAAATTCTCGATCTTTTATTCCTGTTAACTCAATTTCTGCACCCGCAAGTTGCATGTCAGCTGGAATCAAGTCTATATTTCTAAATTTAGACTTCATTATACACTTTTCTATTTCCTTATCGCCAAGCAAAGCGTCATAAATAGTGTTATTAAGGTATCTAGAGGCCTGACCAAACCCGCTTGTGGTATTTCCCTGGGGATCTATGTCTATTACAAGAATTCTTTTCCCCATCTTTCCCAAATTCGCTGTGAGGTTAATATTTGTAGTTGTTTTGCCGACCCCACCCTTTTGATTGAAAATGGCAATGACTTTTCCCATGAGTTACACTCCCCAATCTCTTATATATTTTATCTTTTCTCTCTATTATATTATAGATTATTTTTTGCTTCTTTATAAGTGAAAGCCCTACATTTTTTATCGTTTCGGAAAAAAGAGCAAACCCGAAGGATTTCATTATACAAAATATGCCCATCTTATCCCTTTTGCGTATTATATGCAAAATATATTGATTATTTAGCAAGCCCAAAATTACTTTCTTGTTCTGTAAAAAAAAACAAAACCACATGCTTTGTAGTTTTGTTTCACGTGAAACATTTTATACTATTTGTTAATTGGTATTTTTATCCTTATCTCATAATATATACCTTTTTCGCTCTCCTCATATTCCGCTTTAATTCCGGTCTTTAAAATTTCCTTGAATGCGTTCTTTATTGTATTTGTATATATTCTTATGTTCATAGCCGACTTAAAAGTCTGTTTTTTGTCTTTCTTGTTTTCCTTTTCTATTATTTTTTCTATTGCCGACTCAGTTTGTCTCACATTTAGATCATTCTTAATTATTTTATTTATCATTTTGTCTCTATCTTTTTCACCTGTAAGCTTTAGCAGTGCTCTTCCATGCCTTTCTGTCAATCCATTGCTTCTTAATTCCGAAAGTTGCCCCTCAGACAACCTTAAAAGCCTAAGCTTATTGGCTATTGTGGATTGCTTCTTTCCTACATATCTTGCAATATCCCCTTGCTTCATATTATGGTCCAACATAAGCCTCTGATATCCTATTGCCTCTTCCACAAAGTCCAAATCCTCCCTCTGTAGATTCTCAACAAGGGCAACTATGGCAGAATCCTCATCACTCATATTTTTCATAAGAACCGGAACATAATCAAGCCCGGCTTTTTCCGCAGCTCTAAGCCTGCGCTCTCCGGCAATCAACTCATACTTTCCATCTTTTTTCCTTACCGTAAGCGGTTGTATTACTCCATATTTTTTTATCGAGTCAGATAATTCACTCAGTGACTTCTCTAAAAAAATCTTCCTCGGCTGATGTGGGTTTGGTTTTATATCTATAGTTTGAACATAAATAATTTCATTCATATTTTATCTCCTTGAACAATCGGCTTTTTTGAAGGTGTTCCCGGCTTACGAGGGTACTTTCCTGGTGTTTCTGACACCTTTTCAATTACTATTATTTCATGTTGGCCTTCCATATAGGGATTTTTTATCAACACCCTATCCTTTACTATTCCTCCCAATAATTTAATCGCGTATTTCGCTTCCTCAATTTCTTTGTCCGCTTTTGGTCCTTTCATTGATAAAAAGATTCCTCCTACTGAAAGAAGCGGCAAACAATACTCGCTCAAAACAGCCAAATTAGCTACTGCTCTTGACACCGCCAAATCAAAGCTCTCTCTAAGAACACTGTCCCTGCCTAGCTCCTCAGCTCTTGAATGAATCGCACTTATGCCAGAAAGCTCAAGTTTATCAATCACTTCCTGTAAAAATTTTACTCGTTTCCCCAATGCATCAGCCAAAACCCATTCGCCATTGCTGTCAAGTATCCTTAGTGGCAATCCCGGAAAGCCCGCTCCAGTTCCAACATCAATCATTCGCCTGGAATCGGAAAATCCTTCAATTTTCAAACAGCTTGCTGAATCGAGAAAATGTTTAATTACAATTTCCCTTTCATCGGTTATTGCCGTCAAATTCATTTTGCCATTCCAATCCAAAAGCAATTCCATATAGCTTTCAAATCGACTCTCAATTTCATTCGTACACTTTATTCCCATTGAATCCAATCCTGAAGATAGCAGCTTTTTATCCATTATTTTTTGCCTTCCTACGATTTTGCTCTAGATAAATCATCAACACTGAAATATCTGCAGGCGAAACTCCGGATATTCTCGATGCCTGACCCACGGAAGTAGGTTTTATGCTATTTAGCTTTTGCTTTGCTTCGAGTCTTATCCCCGCTATTTTTAAATAATCAATGTCCGAGTTTAACCTCTTTTTTTCCAACTTTTTAAAACGCTCGATTTGCTGTTTCTGTTTTACAATATATCCCTCATATTTTATTTCAACTTCAACTTGAGTAACTACCTGAGACGAAAGAACAGGGCGATTAATGTCTATGGCTCCCAGTTTTTTATAGTCCAGTTCAGGTCTCTTTAATAAATCATAAAGCGAAATTGAATTATTGACTTGAGCACTCACATTTTCATCCAAAAATTCCTTCAATTCTTTCGGTTTCTTCTTTACGCTTTTCATTCTTTCCATTTCTTCTTCCATTTGCTTCTTTTTGTTTAAGTATCTATCAAACCTCTCATTTGTTACCAATCCTAATCTTAAACCTTTTTCAGTAAGTCTCAAGTCGGCATTGTCTTGTCTTAAAACAAGACGATATTCCGCTCTAGATGTCATTATTCTATAGGGCTCATTCGTTCCTTTTGTTACTAAATCATCTATCAATACTCCAATGTACGCTTCAGAACGGTCAAGAACAAAAGGCTCTTCTCCTTTTATTTTTAAAGCTGCATTAATTCCGCTCATTAACCCTTGAGCCGCAGCTTCCTCATAACCAGAAGATCCATTTATTTGTCCTGCAAAGTACAAACCGTCTATTTTTTTGTATTCAAGAGTCAGTTTCAAGTCAGTAGGATCAATACAGTCATACTCTATTGCATATGCAGGCCTCATCAAATCAGCATTTTCAAGGCCCTTTATGGACCTGTAGAATGCTATCTGAACTTCTTCAGGCAGGCTTGTAGACATGCCTTGAACATACATTTCATCTGTATAAAGACCTTCAGGCTCTACAAAAAGCTGGTGCCTATCCTTTCCCGCAAATTTGACCAATTTTGTCTCAATTGATGGGCAATATCTAGGCCCCGGACCTTCAATCTCTCCTCCGTACATAGCTGAGCGATTGATGTTGCTCAAAATTATTTCGTGGGTGTCAAGATTAGTATAACTTAACCAACACGGTACTTGGGGCGAGTCTAAATGGTCATTCATAAATGAAAAAGGAATGGTTTCCTTATCTCCCTCTTGCAAAATCATCTTTGAAAAATCTATAGATGAGCTATTTACCCTTGCGGGAGTTCCCGTCTTGAATCTTCTAAGAGCTATTCCGCATTTTCTCATTGATTTAGACAGATCTGTTGCCGCCCTTAAATCATTTGGTCCGCTTTCATAACTAACATCGCCAATAAATATTCTTCCCGCCAAAAAAGTTCCGGTAACAAGTATAACCGCTTTAGCTTTATACACAGCACCGGTTCTTGTTTTTATGCCCATAATTTGTCCGTTTTCTACTATGAGTTCAGTTGCCTCCGCCTGTTTAAGTTTGAGATTTTCCTGTTTTTCCATTACTTTTTTCATTTCTGTATGATATTTCTGCTTATCCGACTGAACACGCAATGAGTGAACAGCAGGCCCTTTTGCAGTATTTAGCATCTTGCTTTGGATGAATGACTTATCGGCGTTTAGGCCCATTTCCCCTCCCAGTGCATCGATTTCTCTCACCAAATGGCCCTTTCCTGTTCCACCAACGGATGGATTACAAGGCATCATGGCTACGGCATCTAGGGTTATAGAAATAACCAGTGTATTCATTCCCATTCGAGCAGAAGACAGCCCCGCCTCGCAGCCTGCATGTCCTGCGCCAACAACTATTACATCATATTCTTCAGCAATAAAATTTTTCATAAGCTCCCCCCTTCAAAAATCACTTGCCAAGACAAAATTCAGAAAAAACCTTGTCGATTATATCATCTCCAACGGTTTCCCCTATAATTTCTCCAAGATAGGCGTAAGCGTTTTTAATATCAATTTCTATGAAGTCGTATGGCATTTTTTCTCGCGTGACTCCAATTGCATCTACTATGCTTGCAAGAGCCCTTTCAAGCGCATTCTTTTGTCTAACACTTGTTACAAGAGTGTCTCCCCTTTGGAAAATCTCGCCTGAATAAACCATTTCAACTATTTTATCCTCTAGTTCATCAAGCCCTGATCCATTCAGAACAGATGCCCTTATGACAGCCTTGTCTCCAAGCAATTTTTTTATCTCTTCTTCATCTATTTTGACATCGAGATCTGTTTTATTAATCAAAACTATGGCCTTCCTGCCCTTTACATACTCCATTATTTCTAGATCTTCTTCTCTAAGAGCTTCCCCTGCATCTAAAACAAGAATAATCAAATCAGCCTTGTTGAAATATGCCTTACTTCGCTGGACTCCCATTTTCTCGATCATATCCTCAGTTTCGCGTATTCCCGCCGTATCGACTATCTTTAGTGGAATTCCTCTAATATTAAGGTGTTCCTCTATTATATCGCGTGTTGTTCCCGGAATATTTGTAACGATAGCTCTTGCTTCCTGAAGCATTGCGTTTAACAAAGAAGATTTACCAACATTGGGCTTACCAATAATAACCGTCTGCAATCCTTCACGCATTATTTTTCCCGTTTCTGCCGTTCTAAGCAATTCTCTTACGTCTTTTTCTGCAGCCTCTTCAAAAGCCAATATCTCATCATATGTTATATCCTCGATATCCTCCTCAGGATAATCGATTCCAACTTCAATCTGTGCAAGCATTGCTAGAAGCTTGTTTCTTATTTCCCTTACCCTCTTTGAAAGGCCGCCTTCAAGCTGGTCAAGCGCAATTTCATAGCTTTTGTCAGTTTTTGCTCCTATCAAATCCATAACTGCTTCAGCTTGAGCCAGATCAAGTCTTCCATTTAAAAATGCCCTTTTTGTAAATTCTCCACGCTCTGCTACGCGTGCTCCTTTTTTCAAGGCCATTTCAAGTATTTTTCGTGAAGGCACAAGCCCTCCATGACAGTCTATTTCAGCAACATCCTCTGCAGTATATGTCCCGGGTCCTTTCATATATACAGCCAAAACCTCGTCGATCCGCTCTTTTCCGTCAGAAATAAAACCGTATACCAGTTTTCTCTGTCCATATTCCCTAATACTTTCTCTTCTCTTCGGTTTAAACAAAGCATCTAGAATATCAATAGCCTTCGACCCGCTGATTCTTACAATACCGATTCCCGCCTCTCCCGGGGCTGTAGAAATCGCCGCAATGGTTTCATCAAACATATTTTCACCTCTCTAATAAGCAATAAAAACCCAGCGGCAACTGGGTTTCATCGACATATCTATCTTCTTAACTGTTATGCTTCATCTTGAGATATATTCTAACTTTTCGGTAGGGATCCTCTCCCTCGCTCCTTGTGGATATATCCTCATTGCCCTGAAGCGCCGAATGAATGATTCTTCTTTCATATGGGTTCATAGGTTCAAGAACAACGTCTTTTTTATATTTTCTAGCCTTATAAGCTAGTTTTTCCGCTAATTTTATTAGCGTTTTTTCTCTCTTTTTTCTGTAATTCTCCGTATCGATTATAACCCTTATATATTCTTTTTTACCTTTGTTTACGACCAAACTTGTTAAATATTGCAGGGAATCCAAAGTGCTTCCTCTTTTCCCTATTAAAATCGCCATGTTCGGTCCTGATAAATCTAAATACAGAGTATTATCTTTTAGCTTTGCATCTATTTCTACTTTCTCTCCCATATAAATGAGTACTTCCTGTAGAAAATTTACGGCTAAATCTTCAGCATCAGCCTTTCTCCATACCCTTATAACTGCCTGTTTTGTATTTATCAAGCCAAGTATGTTTTTAGGCTCTTCCAATATCTCTATTTCAACTTCTTCTCTAGTAAGCATCAATTCATCCAAGGCGTTGTTTAAAGCCGCTTCAACAGTTCTTGCTCTCTTTTCCAATGATTGCATAAAACATTACGCCTCCTTAACATTGCTTCTATGATTTAAGAAATATTGCTGTACCATTTGGAATACATTGCTTACAGCCCAATAAAGAGTAAGTCCCGCCGGGAAGCTTACCCCCCAGAAAAGTATCATAATAGGCATCATTATGCTCATTGTCTTCATTGATTGAGGCTGCGTTCCGCCCTTTTGTTTTCCCGCAGACATAACCATCGAAAAATATGTCGTTACAGCCGCAATTATCGGTAAAATCCAAGGAATTTTATTTCCCAATAACGGCAAGGAAAATGAAACAGTCAAAACGTCTGGATCTAAAAGGTTCGCCATCCATAAGAAGGGTGCGGATGTCGCTATGGCTGCAGCTGCAGCGTCTCCTGCAAAAACATATTCTATAGGTGTTCTTAGTGCTGCGAACAAGCCAAATAGAATCGGTAATTGTATCAATAGAGGCAAGCATCCGGCCATAGGATTTATATTATGCTCCTTATACAAACCCATTGTTTTTTCATTAAGAGTATTCTTGTCGCTTTTATATTTTTCCTGCAACTTCTTGAGTTCTGGCTGAATGTCGTTCATTGCCTTTGTCGATTGAAGCTGTTTGAATGTCAATGGCAAAAGAACTACTTTTATAACTACAGTAAAAAGAATTATAGCTATGCCGTAATTTCCCACCATACTGTAAAGAAAATGCAATAACGCTCCTAAAGGTTTCGCTAATACGCCCAAAATTTATCCTCCCGTTTAATCTGTCCGTCATTATTTTAAAGGATCATACCCTCCCGGATGAAAGGGATGACATCTCAATATTCTTTTTATTCCTATATATGTTCCCTTTATTGCCCCGTATTTTTCTAATGCCTCTATTGTATATTGTGAACATGTTGGTATATACCGGCAACTTTTAGGCAAGAATGGAGAAATTGCTTTCTGATAAAATTCAACTATTTTTATTAAAATTTCTTTCATGCTAAACACCTGATTTTTTTATACCGGCTCTTTTGACAGCCTTTTCAAAGGAATCCTTAACATCTTTGTAGTCAGCTTCATTGATAGTAACCCTAGCTATAGCCACGACATCATATCCTTCTTCAATTGAAGGCTTCATATGTCTAAAAGATTCCTTCATTAGTCTTCGTGCCCGGTTTCTCTTTACGCTATTGCCTACCTTCTTGCTTGCTGTGAATCCTATTCTTGTTTCTTCTCTCGAATTTTTTCTATAAAACAATACAATGTATCGGCTTCCGACGGATTTACCCTTGCTATATGTTTCCTTAAACTCATTACTCTTTCTAAGCTTGTTCATTTTCCGCTCCTCGAAACGCCGTTTACAGAAAAAGACCACTAGAAGCGGTCTTAGGCACTCAATTTCTTTCTTCCTTTTAATCTGCGTTTCTTTAATATGTTTCTTCCAGCCTTTGTTTTCATTCTTTTTCTAAAGCCGTGCTCGACTTTTCTTTGTCTCTTTTTGGGTTGGAAAGTACCAGTACCTTTTCTCATTTGAAACACCTCCTCAGCTTGCCCTGTATATATAATTTGAGTCCTTAATATTCTTTTCCGACTCTGCGCTTAGTAATTATACCCTTATACACCCCTTGTGTCAAGAAATAATAAGGGATTCAAGCCTTTAATGTCTTTGTGGATAAATGTATTATTTTTTTCACTTCTTGTGGATAATTTTATTCTATTCAATTGAAAATCCTCCTTCATTTTGTTATTATGATTATGCCTGTTGATAACTTTTTAATTCTTTTTTTTTTACTTATCAACATGCTTTGATAAAATACTGTTTATACTTTTCCATTTATATGAGTATTTCAATTAATCTAATTGTTGATATTATTTTCAAATGCTTGTTTATATATAGTATTTTTAAATTTAATAAACATATTTCGGGCTACCTGATTAGGTTTCTGTTAATAATTGCAGCTTATACGATATAATCATTTTCAATAACAAATATCCATATTCAATGTGGAAAACTTGTTTCAAAAATGCTTAAAGTATTTATAAGGAGGACTCCAATGAATAGCAACATCAATGCATTTTGGGAAAAAACCCTAGAACTAATAAAAGTTGAATTATCTCCGGTCAGTTTCAATACCTGGCTTAAAACTCTCAGACCAGTACAATTGGACAAGGGTGTCTTTTTTCTTTCCGCTCCTAACAAATTTAATAAAGAAATTCTTGAAGCACGCTACTCTACATTAATAGAAAGCGCAATGAACCAACTTTCAGATGAAGCTCTTAAGATTGAGTTTATTCTTTCCGGCTCCGAATCCCAAAGCAAGGAAGATATAGACATTTTTTCCAATCCTTCATCTTCTTTTTCAAAGTCTTCCAATTTGAATCCAAAATATGTTTTCGATACATTTGTCATTGGAAACAGTAATCAATTTGCTCACGCAGCTTCTTTAGCAGTAGCAGAATCTCCAGCAAAAGCCTACAATCCTCTATTCATATACGGGGGAGTGGGTCTTGGAAAAACTCATTTAATGCATGCTATCGGCCATTTCATTAAAAATAAAAATAGTGATTCCGAAGTTGTATACGTTACAAGTGAAATGTTTACAAATGAACTCATAAATTCAATAAAAGACGATAAAAATGTTCTTTTCCGCAACAAATACCGAAATATTGATGTTCTTTTGATCGACGACATTCAGTTTATCGCTGGCAAAGAAAGAACGCAGGAAGAATTTTTTCATACATTCAACGCACTGCATGAAGCAAACAAACAGATAATAATTTCTTCCGACCGTCCTCCAAAGGAAATTCCCACCCTTGAAGACCGTTTAAAATCAAGGTTTGAATGGGGTCTTATAACAGATATTCAAGCCCCTGATTTTGAAACAAGGGTTGCAATCCTTAGAAAAAAATCAGAAACGGAAAAGATTAAAGTTTCAGATGACATCCTTAATTTCATAGCCAGCAAGATTCGTTCAAACATACGTGAATTAGAAGGTGCCCTTACGAGAGTATGCGCTTTTTCATCCCTTACAAACAGAGAAATCAGTCCAGAACTTGCAAACGAAGCCCTAAAGGATATTTTTTCTACATCGCGTACAAAAGAAATAACAATTTCTTTAATAAAAGATGTTGTTGGCCGCCATTACGGAATAAAAAAGGATGATTTCGAATCTAAAAGGAGAAATCGATCTGTTTCTTTTCCCCGGCAAGTAGCCATGTATATATCTAGAGAATTGACCGATCTTTCGCTTCCAAAGATAGGTGAACAATATGGAGGAAGAGACCATACAACAGTTATTCATGCATACAACAAGATTTCAACAACAATAGTTTCCAACAATGAGGAAAAAATTAAAATACAAAGAATAATTAAAGAAATAAAGGGAGAATGATTGCTAAAATCCTGTTGAAAATTATTAAATAAATACAAAGTTATCAACAGGGTTTTTAAATCTCCAACCCCTTCATTTATAAAGCTTAGAATACATTTTCAACAAATTAACAGGCCCTACTGCTATTACTACTATCCTTTTTCTATTAATATCATAAAAACACCCACATCAAGGAGGTCCCAATAATGAAATTTATTTGTAGTGAAAAACAACTTGCAGGAGCAGTAAATATTGTACAAAAAGCAGCATCAAATAAAACTACATTGCCGATACTTAAAGGACTACTCATAGAGGCAAAAAATAATTATATTAGATTAGTCGGAAATAATTTAGATATAGCTATCGAAAATGAAATAGAAGCTGACGTTTTGGAAAACGGAGCAGTAGTAATTTCATCCAGGCTTTTTGGAGACATAATAAGAAAACTTCCCGATGCAGATATTATAATTTCAACTGATGGAGACAATAATGTTCATATAAGTTGTGAGGGCTCAAACTTTGACCTTATAGGACAAGCAGCAGAAGAATTTCCGTCTCTTCCAGAAGTTATTGATGAAAATATCTACACATTTGATAAAAATGTATTTAAGAATATGATAAGGCAAACAGCTTTTGCCGCTTCTATAGATGAAACAAGACCTATTTTGACGGGAGAATTAATTGAAATAGATGAAGGTAGGGCCTCAGTAGTTGCCTTGGATGGATACAGATTGGCAATAAAAGAAGTTATAGTTGAAGGAAATAAGAAGAATAAAGCCGTTGTTCCGGTTCAAACACTAAATGAAATTATGAAGATAATAGGAAATGATTCTGAAGGATCTGTATTGGTTTCATTTTCGGAAAATCATGTATTGTTTACAATAGATGGGGTTAGGATAACTTCGAGACTTCTCGATGGAGATTTTATAAATTACAAGCAAATAATACCAAACGAATATAAAACACGAGTAAAAGTGCAAACCAAAGGTTTTTTGGATGGATTGGAAAGAGCTTCACTGCTTGCAAGAGAAGGTAAAAATAATCTTATTAAAATAAGCATTAAAGACGAAATAATGAAAATAAATAGCAATGCCGAAATTGGTAGTGTTGAGGAAAAGGTAGTAATTGAGCTCGAAGGAGAAGATATTCAAATAGGTTTTAATTCAAAATATCTTATTGACGCCTTGAGAGTATTGGATTGTGACGATGTTTATCTTGATTTGACAACAAGTGTTAATCCCTGCATCATAAGGCCAATAGGACAAAAGGATTATACATATCTTGTACTTCCTGTAAGATTATCGGCTGAGTGATTTTTTGTTTATGTATTAATAATAAAGGAGATAAAATGGAAACTGTATTTATAGATACGGAAATAATAAAACTTGAGCAATTTCTTAAGCTTTGTGGAGAAGTGGAAACCGGAGGAAATGCAAAGATTGTTATTGCCGATGGGCTTGTAAAGGTCAATGGAGAAGTGGAAAAAAGAAGGGGCAGGAAGATTAGAGATAAAGATATAGTGGAATTTCAAGGCAAGGAATTTAAAGTTGATTCCAATAAAAGCCTATATTGAAAAGAAGGGTGAAAGGAAGCTGTTTTAGTGTATATTAAGAGTATTAAATTGATTAATTTTAGGAATTATGCTTGTATTTCTCTATCATTCCATAAAAAACTAAATGTTTTTTATGGAATGAATGCACAGGGAAAGACAAATATAATTGAATCATTATATGTAGGTGGATTTGGAAAGTCTTTTAGAACATCCAACGACAGAGATATGATTATGATGGGAGAAGAAAATGCCTCATTGGGAATAAAATTCTTGTGCAGAGGGAGAGAGCAAAAAATAAATTTAAGATGGAAGGACAAAGGAAAAAAAGAAATAAGAGTAAACGAATCGAGTCTTGAAAAAATTTCCGACATTTTTGGAAAAATGAATGTTGTTATTTTTTCCCCAGAGGATTTGAAACTGGTAAAGGAAGGTCCATCAGAAAGAAGAAGGTTCATGAATCGTGAAATTTCAAATATAAGTCCGGGATATTATCATCACCTATCACAGTATAATCGCATTTTATCTCAAAGAAATAATTTACTTAGACAAAATAAGTATAATAATATTTCTATGGATTTATTAGATGTTTTGGATGAGCAATTGGCCATTGAAGGATCAAGGATTATTGAAAAAAGAAATATATTTATAAAAAGGCTAAACACTATTTCAAGGCTAAAGCATCGAAAAATAACTGGGAATAAAGAAAATATTGAAATTTTATATAAATCAAACATAAAAAATGAAGAAGAAAATGATGCAGAAAAAAGTAAAAAAATTTTTATTGAAACAATGAAAAAAAGAAGAGAACAGGATTTGGAGAGGGGATATACAAGCTGTGGTCCCCACAAGGATGATTTATATATAACGATAAACGGAATAGATGTTAGAAATTTCGGTTCACAGGGACAGCAAAGGACAGCAGTGCTTTCCTTAAAACTTTCTGAAATAGATATAGTAAAGGCTGAAACTGGCGAATATCCAATTCTTCTTTTAGATGACGTAATGAGTGAACTTGATGAAAGCAGGCAAAGAGAATTAATAAAAAGCCTAAGAAACGTTCAAATATTCGTAACAATGACAGAAATTTCTGAATTATTGAAAGAGGACATAAAAGATGGTAAGATTTTTTATGTAGAAGATGGAAGTACAATGGAAAAAAAATAAAAGAGGCATTTTGTATGAATTTTGAAGTAAAAAAAAGATAAAATATAGAAGATGAAAAATAAGCAAACAGATATTATAGAAAAACCTCGGGGAGGTAAAGAAATTGATAGAAAAAGTTGCTCAGGAATATAATGCAGATCAAATTCAAGTTTTGGAAGGACTAGATCCGGTCAGAAAAAGGCCTGGAATGTATATTGGTTCAACTGGAGAAAGAGGATTACATCATTTGGTGTATGAGATAGTCGATAATAGCATAGATGAAGCGTTGGCAGGGTATTGCAGCAAAATAGAGGTAGCAATCAATAAAGATAATTCAATAACAGTTACAGATAACGGTCGCGGAATGCCGGTTGATATGCATAAGAAAATGAAAAAACCTGCAGTGGAAGTTATTCATACAGTTCTTCATGCAGGTGGAAAATTTGGCAGCGGAGGATATAAGGTTTCAGGAGGTTTGCATGGAGTAGGAGCTTCTGTTGTTAATGCATTATCAGAGTGGTTTGAGGTCGAGGTTAAAAGAAATGGTAAAATTTACAAGCAACGTTATGAAAGAGGCTATACAGTCACCGAACTGCAAGTAATTGGAAAAACCGATGAAACGGGAACTAAATCCGTTTTCATGCCGGACAATCAAATTTTCGATGAGGTTAAATTTGATTATAAGCAATTGAGGCACAGGCTTCGTGAAATGGCTTTCTTGAATAAGGGAATACAGATTTTAATGGAGGATAAGAGGTCCGAACAGGAATTAAAAGAAACATTTCATTATGAAGGTGGAATAAAGGAATTTATAAAATATTTAAATAAGAATAGAGACGCGATTCACGAAAATATAATATATAGTGAGGCTGAAAAGGACAATACTACTGTAGAATTGGCAATGCAGTACACCACATCCTATTCGGAAAACATATTCACCTTTGCAAACAATATTAATACCCAGGAAGGCGGAACTCATTTAATAGGATTTAAGACGGCGCTTACGCGTTACATCAACGATTACGCACGCCGCTTCAATTACTTAAAAGAAAAGGATTCAAACCTTCAAGGAGAGGATATACGTGAAGGTTTGACGGCTGTTGTTTCTATAAAACTGCTTGAGCCGCAATTCGAAGGACAAACAAAGACAAAGTTGGGAAATAGTGAAGTAAGAGGAATTACTGAATCCATAACTGGTGAAGTGGTCCAAAGATTTTTAGAAGAAAATCCAGCAGATGCAAAAGCTATAATTGAAAAATGCATCAAAGCATCGAGGGCTAGGGAAGCCGCCAGAAAAGCAAGAGAGCTTACCCGAAGAAAAGGTATTTTAGATGGACTTTCATTGCCTGGAAAATTGTCGGATTGCTCAGAAAAAGATCCAGAGAAAACGGAGATTTTTCTTGTAGAAGGAGATTCTGCCGGAGGCAGTGCAAAACAGGGAAGAAGTAGGGCTATACAGGCTATTTTGCCACTTAAGGGAAAAATTCTTAATGTTGAAAAAGCGAATCTGACAAGAATGCTCAATTATGCTGAAATAAGAGCCATGATAACGGCCTTTGGATGTGGTATTGGGGATGAATTCGATATGGATAGCCTTAGGTATCATAAAATAGTAATTATGACGGACGCCGATGTAGACGGATCCCATATAAGGACATTGCTATTAACTTTTTTCTTCAGATACATGAAACCACTTTTGGAAAACGGATATATCTATATAGCTCAGCCGCCTTTATATATGGTAAAGAAGGGACGAAGCGAACATTACGTTTATACAGATGAAGAATTGAACATACTTCTCGCTGATATTGGTAGAAAAGGAATAAATATACAAAGATACAAAGGTCTCGGTGAAATGGATCCGGAACAATTATGGGAAACCACCATGGATCCTCAAAGAAGAATAATGAAAAGAGTAGCTATAGAAGATGCTGTGGAAGCAGATGAAATTTTTACTATTCTTATGGGCGATAAAGTCGAGCCAAGAAGGGAATTTATAGAAGAAAACGCTAAATATGTCAGCAATTTGGATATATAGAAAATGGATATTATTTAAAAACATGTTTGTTGAGTAAATTGAAGTAAGGCGTAAGAAATTGGGAGGAAAGCAATGGAAACCATTGAAAACAAAGATATCATTCAAGTAGACATCACAAAAGAAATGAAAAAATCATATATAGATTACGCAATGAGTGTCATTGTGGGACGGGCATTGCCGGATGTCAGAGACGGACTCAAGCCTGTTCACAGAAGGATTCTTTATGCTATGAATGAGTTGAATCTTGATCCGAGTAAACCCCATAGAAAATCCGCACGTATTGTCGGTGACGTATTGGGTAAATATCATCCACATGGTGATACGGCTGTTTATGATGCAATGGTACGCTTGGCCCAGGAATTTTCATCAAGGTATTTATTAGTAGATGGACATGGCAATTTCGGGTCAATTGATGGTGATAGTGCTGCCGCCATGCGTTATACAGAAGTGAGATTGGCCAAAATTTCAAAAGAATTGCTTAGGGATATAGAAAAAGAAACGGTGGATTTTGTGCCAAACTTCGATGAGGAGCTTCTTGAGCCGTCTGTTTTGCCTAGTCGATATCCAAATCTATTAGTTAACGGTTCCAGCGGAATTGCTGTAGGAATGGCTACATCCATACCACCGCATAATCTTAGGGAAATAATAGATGCGACAATAATGCTTATAGATAATCCGGAGATTGAAATAAAAGAACTTATAAAAGTTGTAAAAGGTCCGGATTTCCCTACGGGCGCAATTATTATGGGAACTGACTTGATAAAGCAGGCCTATCGAACCGGTAAAGGGAAAGCGAGAGTTCGTGCTAGAATTGAACTCGAAGATATGAAAAGGGGAAAAGAAGCTCTTATAGTAACAGAGATTCCGTATATGGTTAACAAATCAAAACTAATTGAAAGTATTGCCGATTTGGTAAGAAATAAAAAAATAGAAGGAATTTCAGATTTACGGGATGAAAGCAATAGAGAAGGAATAAGACTTGTAATCGAATTGAAAAAGGATGCAAATTCAGGAATAATCTTAAATAAGTTATACAAACATTCCCAATTGCAGACTACTTTTAGCATAATAATGATTGCTGTAGTAAATGGTGAACCAAAGACATTAAATCTTAAGGAAATACTCTATCATTACATCATCCATCAAAAGGATGTCGTGACGAGAAGGACGAAATTTGATTTAAATAAAGCAGAAGCGCGAGCGCATATTTTAGAAGGTCTCCGAATTGCATTGGATAATATTGATGAGATTGTGGCTTTGATTAAAAAATCTGCAAATGCCGAGGAAGCAAGAAAGCAACTTTCTGATAGATTTGCACTTTCAGAGATTCAATCGCAAGCCATATTGGATATGAGGCTTCAGAAGCTGACGGGCCTTGAACGAGAAAAAATCGAAAGCGAATACATGGAGCTCATCAAAAAAATCAACAGCTACAAGGAAATACTTGCAAATGAAAGACTCCTTATGAGAATAATTAAAGAAGAAATCACCGAAATAAGAGATAAATTCAGCGATGACCGTCGCACGGAAATAAGAGCGCAAGCCGAGGATATGAATGACGAAGATCTAATAGCTGACGAGGAAGCGGTAATAACCCTGACGCGTTACGGCTATGTTAAAAGGGTTCCCAGCGACACATATACGAGTCAGAAGCGTGGAGGCAGAGGGAAAACAGGGCTTTCAACGAGAGAAGAAGATTTTGTAAAAAACATATTTACAACAACGACCCACAACTATATTATGTTCTTCACCAACAAGGGAAAGGTATATAGGATAAAGGCATATGAAATTCCCGAAGCTAAGAGACAGGCCAAGGGAACGGCTATCGTAAACCTTTTGCAATTAGATAATGATGAAAAAGTGACAGCTATTATTCCACTTAAGGATTTCGAGGACAGTTCGTATCTGGTTCTAGCTACCCAAAACGGTATAATCAAAAAAACAGAACTCAGCCAATATGATTCTTCTAGAAAAACAGGACTTATCGCCATTAATCTTAAGGATGGAGACGAGCTTATTGAGGTAATTATGACCGATGGAAAACAAGATCTTATGTTAGTCACAAAAAATGGGTTATCGATAAGGTTCAAAGAGGAGGAAGTTCGCAGCGTAGGAAGAAATACCAAAGGCGTCAAGGGAATCAAATTAAAAAAAGACGATCATGTGGTAAGTCTTGAAATAGCGGACGACAAAAGAAAGCTGCTAGTTGTAAGTGAAAATGGATTCGGTAAACGGACTCGAATGGGCCTTTACAGGGTTCAGACTAGAGGTGGCCAGGGAGTCAAAACTTATAATGCGACTAATGAAACAGGTCATCTTGCAGGAGCGATAGTAGTTGATGAGGAAGATGAATTGTTTATCATCAATTCTTCCAGTATAGTTATAAGATTGAAAGTGGATGAAATATCCACTATGGGAAGAAGCACTAAAGGAGTCAAGTTAATGCGGATAGAAGAGAATGATTCGGTTGTATCTATAGCGAAGGTTCTTGAGGCTGATGTGGAGACTGAAGATATATAATAAGAGTTAGAAAATCCGCATCTTACGATGCGGATTTTTTTTACGAAAGAGTAAAAGGTCTTAGCAAGAAAGCTAATCTTCTTTTCTATTAGGAATAAATAAAGAGAGGTACAGCAATGGAAAAATATAAAAAAAGCATATTAGTCATTTATAGCCTTTTTGCAGTGGGATTTCTATATTATATAGAGCAGATATTGCTTCCGGGCTATATTATAAAATCCATTTTTAAAATTTTGCTTTTCTTTGGAGGAAGCATGCTACTCCAAAGGACTTTTATAAGAAGAGAAAAAGGCCCACGTGAAAAAACTAGCGTTATTTCTTTGAAAAAACTCGTTTTTTTAGGTGCGGCCGCTTTTATAGCGGTTCTTGGATCGGCAACAGTTTTGAGTACGCAAATCAATTTGATAGCAATAAGCGAAGAACTTGAGACTGCACTTCATGTAAACTCGGGAAATTTCATTGCGGTAGGAATATATATAATTATTGTAAATTCCGCACTCGAAGAATATTTTTTCAGAGGATTTTTATTTATGAATTTGAAAAAAGAATCTTTAATAGAAAGATTCTTTGCTTATATGTATTCATCGCTGCTTTTTTCTTTATACCATTTATCCATATTTAGTACATGGTTCGACCCTAGGCTTTTGGCATTATCCCTTGCAGGTCTTGTTATGGCTGGAACTCTTTTTAATTATTTGGACGAAAAAAGCGATTCAATACTATATTCATATATAGTGCATGCTTGCGCGGATGCTGCAATCATCTTGATTGGATTAAAAATGTTCAAAATTATACAATAAAAAAATATCACATTTCACCTCAAAAATATACTTGCATACTATTGACAAGATTGTATACAAATATTATAATAAACACATAAAAGATTAAAAAGGGGTGCGTATAATGAAAAATGCAAAGAAAACCGTTGATAAGAATAGATTGGAAAATAAAAAATGTGGCGCTATTACTTGCATACACAATGTAAACAATAAGTGCAATTTGAATTATTGTGATTTTTGTGAAAGATATATCGACAAAGAATATTAGGAATAAACAATAAATAAAAGCCTCCGGTCTGTAAATTGCTACAGATCCGGAGGCTTTTTGTTTTAAGTGAATGGATGATTTGGATTAAAGAAGAAATGAAATTGCGTAGATGACTAATATATAGTAAAATCAAATGTAACAAGCAATGATTTTGCTTTTGAAAATTTTGTTTAGGCTTTTGCCAATTGAAAAGAAATTCAATTTTGAGGGAGGGAAAGCTTTTGTCACTTTCTATTGAAAAGAAATACAGGCAAGACGGAGATTTATGGGATGTAAAAATTTCGGGGGAAGTGGACATATACACTTCCGAAAAAATGAAGGAAACTCTTAACGGAATGGTAGAGGAAAAAAATGCGGAGATTCAGCTTGATTGTAAGGATCTTTCTTACATAGACAGCAGTGGATTGGGTGTGTTGATTGGTGTGCTCAAGAAGCTAAAGGAAGAAGACAAGAATCTTGTTGTCTTGAATGCCAGATCAAATATTGTTAAACTGCTTAGCATAACTGGGCTTGACAAAGTTTTTATCATAAGAGAAAACTGATATGAAGGGTGATAAAATGGGCATTTACAAGGAAAAGATTAATATGAATGAGGTATATTCGGAGCAGGAATGCATTGGCTTGTCAATTCCGGCCAATCCTGAATATGTTTCAATTGTAAGGATGACAGCGTCGGTTATTGCAAACAGCATAGGTTTCGATTTTGAAGAAATCGAGGATATCAAAGTAGCGGTCAGTGAAGCCTGTAACAATGCAGTTATGCATTCCAAAGGGGAAGACAACTTTGAGATTAAATTTATTAAAGAAAGTGAAAAAATTGTTATTGTAGTGAAGGATAATGGAAATGGATTTGATTTTGCTGATTACTCATCGCCGAATCTTAAAAATCCTTCAGACCATGGTTTGGGCATTTTTGTGATTAAGTCCCTTATGGATAGAGTCGAGGTAAAATCCTCCAAAGAAAAGGGTACGGAAATAAAAATGTACAAGAATCTTTAATAGAATTAAGGATAAATGCTTTTGGGGGGGAGTGGGCAATGACGGAAAAAAACAATGAAAAAAAGATCCAATCAATGGACATTGCCTTTAAAAATATGGATGGCAAAGAGCTTTTTAGACTTTATGCCAAAACACGTGACATTGAAGTCAGAAACTTCTTAGTTAAAAAATATCTTTATATAGCGGAAATATTGTCTAAAAAATACACAAACAAGGGAATTGACTTCGAAGATATTTTCCAAGTGGCATCCCTTGGTTTGATATATGCCATTGAACGATTTGATGTTGAAAGAGGATATGAGTTTTCTAGCTTTGCGACGCCTACAATCATTGGAGAAATTAAAAAGTATTTTAGAGACAAAGGATGGGCCATAAGGGTTCCACGGAGAATACAGGAATTGTCCAAAAGGATTTATACGACAAAAACCTCTTTGCAGCAAACGCTTCAAAGAACCCCGACGATTGAGGATATAGCAATAGAGCTTGAATGCTCTATTGAGCAGATTGTTGAAGCTATAGAGGCGAGCCAGGTCTATTCTCCAAAATCTCTTGATATTAGTTATGACAATAATGGAGATGACAAGGACATACAATTGATTGACATAATAGGAAAAGAGGACAATGTTTTTGGAATTATAGAAAACAGAGAGTTTATAGTCAAGTGTATGGAGAAGTTTAATGAGGTTGAAGTTAAAATAGTTGAAGATAGATTTTTCAGGAACCGTACACAAATACAGGTGGCTTCAGATCTTGGGGTTTCACAGATGACGATATCTAGAATGGAAAAAAAAATAATCCGAAAGTTTCGAAAGGAATTTGATAAACTTAAAGAAATATAAAAGCGTCGAAGGGAAATCCTTAGACGCTTTTATTTTGGATTTAAGTTAGTTAATGGCTTATAGAACAAAACCCATTTTTTTCTTGGCTCTTTCTACAACTCCGTCGGCTATGAATGCAGCCTTTTCGGCTCCGATATTCATTGCTTTTTCGACTTCTCCCGATTTACGTATTTCTTCATAACGTTTTTGTATCGGCGAAAGGGAATCTGTAATAATTTCCACCAAATCTTTTTTAAAGGTTCCATAGCCTGAATTTGCGTAGGTTTTCTCGATTTCCTTTATTGATTGGCCACTCATAACTGAATGTATAGTCATAAGGTTGCTTATGCCCTTCTTTTCTTCCCAGTCATACCTTACTTCGGAATCACTGTCAGTTACAGCCTTCATTATGCTTTTTTTAATTTTAGAAGGCGTATCGAGTAGATTGATTTTGCTGTAGGGATTGGCGTTGCTTTTGCTCATTTTCTTTTCCGGATCGTCAAGCGACATTATGCGGGCACCCTCGGAAACATTGGCAATAAGAGGTTCGGGAACAACAAAGGTTTCGCCGAAACGCGAATTGAAACGCTCGGCTATGTTTCTTGTAAATTCAAGATGTTGCTTTTGATCATTGCCTACAGGAACATAATTTGTATCATATAAAAGAATATCTGCCGCCATAAGTGTGGGATAGGTGTAAAGCCCAACAGAAACAGTTTCCTTTCCTTGGCTTTTTTCCTTGAATTGCGTCATTCTATTCAATTCGCCCGTATATGTTACACATTGAAGGAGCCAAGCAAGCTCGCTATGAGCCCTAACCTGTGATTGCAGAAACAATATGATCCGGTTGGGGTCAAGACCTACGGCCATAAATAGAGCGGCCAGTTTTAGGGAGTTTTCTTTAAGAGCTGCCGGTTCCTGTGGAACGGTTATGGAATGTAAATCAACTATGCTGTAAACACAGTTCATTTCATCCTGTAGTTCTACAAATCTGCGTATGGCTCCCAAATAATTCCCCAAGTGAAGTTCTGATGTTGGCTGAACGCCTGAAAAAACTCTTTTCATAAGAAATACCTCCAAAATTTTTTGCTCCGTATGCATATTCAACAGTATAGTACAGTGCGCCATTAAAAACAATACGGTTGTGGACCTTATCTAAAAGGAAAAACACATAGTTGTAAAAAAATACCTTGCGCTAACAAAAAGAACTCATGTACTTATAAGGCTTGAAAACACTATATATAAAAATTATTATACATGTATAATAATTTTATCGTATTGACAAAAACACATAGTAAAATTAAAATTATAGTAGTATTTCTACGTAGTTTCAAAGAACTGTTAGCAAGTAAAGGCATCAAAAAAAACGAACCGAAAGAGAGGGCGTTATATGAAAAGGAAATTGGCTTTATTTTTGGCACTAATCATGGTTTTCTCAGTATTTGCTTTTGGATGTGCAAAGACTGAAGAAACGCCGGAAGAAGAAGTAGCAGTATCAGAAGAATCAGATGTTGTAAAAATTGGTGTGTTCGAGCCTATGACAGGCGGAAATGCAGCTGGTGGAGAACTGGAAATTGAAGGATTAAAACTTGCAAATGCGTTGTATCCTGAAGTTCTAGGGAAAAAAGTTGAACTTGTTATCGTGGACAACAAGTCCGACAAGGTTGAAGCTGCAAATGCAGTAAGAAGACTTGTTGACAAGGAAAATGTTTCAATCGTACTTGGTTCATGGGGAAGCTCGTTCTCAATGGCTGCGGGACCTGTTGTTAAGGATGCACAGGTTGCAGCTATAGGCACTTCTTGCACGAATCCTCTTGTTACTCTTGGAAATGAATTCTATTTCAGAGTTTGTTTCATAGACTCTTTCCAAGGTGTTGTAATGGCAAGATACGCTTATGATGAAGCGGGAGCAAAAAAAGTTGCAATTCTTCAAGAAATTTCAAACGATTATTCAGTAGCCCTTTCTAAATTTTTCACAGACGAAATGGTTAAGCTTACTGGTGACGAAGGCGCTATAGTTTCAGTATCTAACTACAATACTGGCGACCAAGACTTTACAGCTCAATTGACAAACATTAAAAATTCGGATGCAGACGCCATTTTTGCACCGGGCAACTTCATCGAATGCGCACTTATCATGAAGCAGGCTAAAGAATTGGGAATAGACCTTCCTTTACTCGGAGCAGATACTTGGGAAACTCCTGAAGTTATCGATATTGCAGGAGAAGCAGCTGAAGGAGCCGTTTTCTCCACTTTCTTTGATTCAGAGGTTCCTTTGACTGAAGAAACAACTACTTTCCTTGAAGCATATAGAGCAGAATATGGCGCAGACAAAGAACCTGCTGCCGTTACAGCCCTTGCATATGACGCTTACTTGGTAGCTCTTGATGCAATGGAAAGAGCAGGAACAACAACAGATACCGTTGCTATTAGAGATGCCGTAGCAGCTACAAGCATGTTCCCGGGCGCAGCAGGAATCATTTCTCTTGATGAAAACGGAGACGCTGTCAAGTCTGCAATAATCAAGGTTATCGAAGACGGTAAATTTAAATACAAAGCTACTGTCGAACCTTTCTAAGAAAAGATAATTAAACAAACAATATGTAGACTTCCCGCATGGGAAGTCTACACTATTGTTATAAAAGACTTTGCCGCAGTAAATGGACAAAGCGTTAAAATGAAATGTTTGGGGGAAAACAAATGAGTATTCAGACATTTATGCAGCATATGGTAAACGGGATTTCCCTTGGGAGCCTATATGCTCTGTTGGCCATAGGATATACCATGGTTTACGGTATACTTAGGCTGATAAATTTTGCCCATGGCGATATTTTCATGATTGGGACTTATATAGCTTTTTACGGAATGACGGCATTTTTACTGCCTTGGTGGGCGGCTTTTATATTAGCACTTATATTGACGGCTGCGTTTGGGATAGCTTTGGAACGTATGGCTTACAGGCCTCTACGAAATTCTCCCAGAATTTCCATCATGATTTCGGCAATTGGGGCTTCATTTCTTATTGAAAACCTTGCAATCGTCTTATTCGGTGGAAGACCGAAAGCTTTTCCTATTGATCCTATTTTTGCTAAGATTTTTGAGTTTGGGGGAGTATCTGTTGTATCGATTCAGTTGATTATTCCGGTTGTAACATTGATTTTTCTCGCCATATTAGTCTATATTGTCAATCAAACCAAGACAGGCATGGCAATGCGCGCCGTTTCAAAAGACTATGAAGCGGCAAGGCTTATGGGGATTGACGTTGATATAATCATCACATTTACTTTTGGCATGGGTTCACTTTTGGCCGCCGTAGGAGGGATTCTTTGGGCACTTAAGTATCCGCAACTCGTTCCATTGATGGGGATGATGCCAGGGCTTAAATGTTTCATTGCGGCTGTTGTTGGTGGCATAGGAAGCATAAAGGGTGCTGTTGTCGGTGGATTCATACTGGGACTCGGGGAAATTTTGATTGTTGCTTTACTCCCATCCTTGACCGGATTCCGGGATGCATTTGCCTTTGTTCTTTTGATTGTCATCCTTTTGGTCAAGCCGTCCGGTTTGATGGGAAAAACAACGACGGAGAAGGTGTAGACGATGAAAAAAAATACAAAAAAAAATATTATGACATTGATAGCTTTGCTTTTGTTTATTGCCTTTCTTACAGTAGCTGACAGAATTTTCGATTCTTATCAAATGAGAATAATTAATCTTGCCGGTATATATGTAACACTGGGACTTGGACTTAACCTGATTAACGGATTTACGGGACTGTTTTCATTGGGGCATGCGGGGTTTATGGCAGTAGGAGCATATACTTCCGCAATTTTAACAATGTCTCCTGAACTTAAAGAAATGAATTTTTTTCTTAAGCCAATAATGCCATTTTTTGCAAATATTGAATGGCCGTTTTTTCCAGCACTAATAATGGCAGGCCTTATGGCAGCAATTGTGGGGGCCTTGATTGGCGCTCCGGTGCTCCGTCTCAATGACGACTATCTCGCAATTGCCACTTTGGGTTTTGGTGAAATAATAAGAGTCATTTTCACAAATACCCAAACATTGACAAATGGAGCTCTAGGACTCAAGGGATTGCCTTCTTTTACAAATGTTTATTGGAGTTGGGGAACTGCCATTATAATGATAGTAGGCATGGTTTTATTGGTTAAAAGCAGTTATGGAAGAGCTTTCAAGGCAATACGTGAAAATGAAATTGCAGCGGAGGCAATGGGAATTAGCTTATTCAAACATAAGATGATGTCCTTTGTAATAGGGTCATTTATGGCTGGAGTCGGGGGTGCGCTTTTAGGGCATCTCGTGGGGACAATTGACCCATTGATGTTTAGATTCCTAATGACTTTCAATATAGTGTTGATAGTAGTTCTTGGGGGTATAGGAAGCATTACAGGAACAGTTATAAGCGCCGTTGTTGTAACGGTCATGCTTGAAGTATTGAGGGTTCTTGACGGAGCTATGGACTTTGGATTTATTCAAATTCAGGGAATTCCAGGTATGAGGATGGTTGTATTCTCTGCTCTTCTCATGATTGTAATTCTCTTCTATCAACGGGGACTCATGGGGACAAACGAGTTTCGCTGGGAATGGGTAACCAATCCTAAACAGACAATAATGAATGCTTGGAATAATAGAAAAGCCTAGATGAAAAGGAAGTGGAAAAGTGACTGTTCTAAAGACAGATAACATTACCATGAGATTCGGCGGATTGACGGCGGTCTCTGATTTTAATCTGGATATGAATGAAGGCGAAATTGTTGGTTTAATCGGACCTAATGGAGCAGGTAAAACAACTTGCTTTAACATGATTACTGGCGTATATACGCCTACCGAGGGTAAAATTATATGCTTGGATTCTGATATAACGGGACGAAAGCCACACGAGATAACAAAGCTGGGCATAGCTAGGACCTTCCAAAACATAAGATTGTTTCAAGATTTGTCTGTTTTGGATAATGTTATGGTTGCGGGGCATATGCGTCTTAACTCCAACTTGTTTTCTTCGATAATAAGGACCCCTGACTATGTTAAAAAAGAAAAGGCCATGTACGAGAAATCCATGAATCTCCTCAAGGAAGTGGGACTTGAAAAGGAAGCAGAAGAAGTATCAACATCGCTTCCCTATGGAAAGCAAAGGCGGCTTGAAATTGCAAGAGCTCTGGCCACCGAACCCAAAATATTGCTTCTTGATGAACCGGCAGCAGGCATGAATCCCCAGGAATCATTGGAGCTGATGGATTTCATACATGATGTAAGAGATCGTTTTAAGGTATCCATACTTATGATTGAACACCATATGCAGGTCATAATGGGCGTTTGTGAAAAAATTTATGTTTTGGACTATGGCGTCACTATTGCCGAAGGTAATCCTCGAGAGATTCAAAACAATAAAAAGGTCATAGAGGCGTATCTGGGGGTGGATGAATAATGCTTATTGTAAAAGATTTAAATGTTCATTACGGAGGCATCCACGCGCTTAAAGGGGCAAGCATACATGTTCCCGAAGGAAAGATAGTTACACTTATTGGGGCAAATGGTGCAGGGAAAAGTACTACACTTAGAAGCGTCATGAGAATAGTTAAGAGTTCAAGTGGAGACATAAGCTACAATGGAGAAAGCATACTTTCGAAAAAAACTACAGGGGTAGTTAAATCGGGAATTGTTTTGGTGCCAGAAGGTAGGCGTGTGTTTCCTAATCTGACGGTTAAGGAAAATCTAATTCTTGGGGCCTATCTTCGAAATGACAAAGCAGCAGTCAACAAGGACATGGATTGGGTTTACAATCTTTTCCCGAGGCTCAAGGAACGTGAGTGGCAACAAGCCGGTACTCTATCGGGCGGAGAGCAGCAAATGCTTGCTGTCGGCCGCGGGCTCATGACCAAACCAAAGCTAATGATGATGGATGAACCGTCATTAGGATTGGCTCCGCTTATAGTCAAGGATATTTTTAACATAATAAGGGAAATACACAAGCAGGGGGTTACGATACTTTTGGTTGAACAAAACGCAAAAGCGGCCCTTGAAATAGCTGACTACGGATATGTTCTTGAAACAGGAAGAATAGTTCTTGAAGGACCAGGGAAAGAGCTTCTTGTGAACGATGAAGTCAAGAATGCTTACTTGGGAGAGGCTAAGGCGTAATATATAGGTTAAGGGAACAAATAATCAAATACAATGAAAAGAGCATGTCTATGGAGACATGCTCTTTTATTACATAAAACTAATTTTAGGAGTAAATTATTGAAGTAAATCCTTTATTTCAAAGGCAATTTGAAGGCGAAGTCTGTCTTGATAATCTTTAATATCCATGTTTAAGATTTCCGATATCCTATTCAATCGATATGTCAGCGTGTTTCCATGGATATGCAAAAGCTTCTTGGACTCTGTCCAAGAGCAATTGCTTTTAAGATAGACATCCAATGTTTCTATTAAGTCTTTCTTTGAATTGTTGTCGTAGTCGAGTATGGGAGATAGGATTTTATGGAAATAAGATTCAAGATCTTCACGGTCATTTGCTAAAAGGAAACGTTTAATTTCAATATCCCTAAAGAAAAGTGTCTTTATTGGGGAATCAGTTTTTTCTATCATTTTTACTGTTTGCCTTGCATTCTCAAAGGCATCTTTGAAACTCTCGATTTCTCCGAAAACTTCGCTGATTCCAATTCTTATTTTAAGGGTTCTGAATTCATGCGAGTAATTCTGATGAAACTTTGATTTTACAATATTAAGAACCTCTTCGACTTGAGCTTTATCCGTTTCCGGTGAGGACTCCAATATGCATACTATATAATGATGCCTGATAAGTGATATTGATCCGGGGAAGAGTGTTTTTAACTCCTCGTTGAAAGGAGAATAGTATCGTTTCAGGCAATTCCGTATCTGTTTTTCGTGGTTAGTATGATCGATGGTGGACGGATTTTCAAACAGAAATTTTATAATCAGAATCCTGTGGCTTGCATCGATATCGAATTGATAATTATCCGAGCATTTATGAAGATAGTCTGAAGAAATACCCGACAATAGACTGTCAAGAAAATCGCCCTTAAGAGATTGTTCAAGTTCGGTAAATTCATTTTGTTTCAATATTTCAATGGCCAATATTGTTGCACTTCTTTCCGCTGCAATTATTTCGTTTTCTACAAGCATTGATGATTCGCTTATTAAACAGAGCCATCCCATGGTTTCTTGATTTACCATTATTGGAAAAGCAAAACAATGCAAATTGGTATTTGGCAATGGGAAGATGGCTTTTGCGTGCTTGCTGAGCTTTTGCGTCAGAAGGGGACGAATATCAAGAAATTCCCTAGGAAGATCTTTGCCAAAGGTATGGTTGCTTATATTGTAAAACAGGTTAAGAAGAAAAACCTCTTTACCGGAAAGATGTTTGACCTCTTCTACTATGTCATTCAAGGAGCTTCCGTTGAGGACCATGTCGGTGAACCTGCTGTGAACCTGTGTGCTAAACCTGTATTTGTCCCTTTGGTTTTCGATTATTTTGTTGTAACGCTCCAATTTCTGATTGTTTTTTAGCTCATTTTCATAGTTTAATGAATTGACAATTGCAATAGTTGCTTGAACGGAAATTGCTTTCAAAAAATCAACATCACTTTCTACTAAAGAGGCTTTGTTGGAAAAGTTGTCTATTACTAAAACCCCTATGGATTCTTTGTGATAAATGAGTGGACAGCATATAGAACTGTGAATTTTTGTGGCGATTACATTGCCGTTTGCGGCCATTTCTGTATTGCTTTTTGACATAGTCGCCATTGCCTTTACAACAACATCCTTGTTTGGGAAAAACATGGCTTCGTTCCGTTCAAATGCTATGCCGGTCATGGACTCGCCGGGGAGCATCTTGACATCCTTTACCGAATCACCCATGCCGACATAGGCTTTCATTTCCAGTAGGCCTGTTTTTTTATTATAAAGGAAGATACAGCCAGCATCACCCCCATCAACTAGATTGATGGATAATTTCAATAAGGACTGCAAAATTGAGTCCGTGTCCTGGGTTGAATTAAGAATTTGGCTGATTTCCAAAAGAGCTTCCAACTTTTCTTCTCTACTTTTATGAGAGTACATTTTATTCCTCCAACAGTTTTATTTGTATTATATAGCATTACCACAACAAATAACATAAAACTTTGGTGTTATTAACATAGTATTTATTATCTTAAATTGTTAAAGTATTTATTAAATATATAAAAGGAGGAATTTAACATGGTTTTAAACGTAATAGCCGCTTTCAGTATCGTTTTAGTGATTCTGATGATAGGCGAAATTGTATCAACAAAGACAAAGGCATTCATCCCGTCAGTCTTTGTGTCGGCGGTATTGTTCTTAATTGGATTTTGGACAATCTTACCTGCTGACTTGGTTACACAGAGTTCATTTGCAACGCCTGTAGTTTATGTATCAATGTACTTATTATTAACTCATATGGGAACATTAATGAGCGTCAAAGAATTGTTGGCTCAATGGAGAACTATTGTAATAGCTATGATGGGAATCGTTGGTATTTGCGCAATGACTCTCACTATAGGAAATGCTTTATTCGGATGGCAGACAGTAGTAGCTGCCACACCGCCTCTTACAGGTGGCGTAGTAGCATCCATTCTTATGTCAACAGCTGCAACCGAATTGGGTCTTCCTACAATTGCTGTATTGGCAACTGCCATGTACATCATGCAGGGATTCTTCGGATATCCTCTTACGGCAGTCCTTCTTAAGAAGGAAGCTACAAGATTGGCTGATCAAGTTAGGAGCGGAGAGGTTTCTTTCAAAGCTGAAAACAAATCAGTAGGAGCCATGGCTGTTGAGGAAAAAGCAGGCCATTGGAAATTCCCGCCGGTTCCTGAGAAATATCAATCGACATATGTAATTTTATTTAAATTGGGATTAGTGGCATGGCTTGCAACTCTTGCATCTCCAATAATCCACTTGAACCAATTTGTTGTTTGCCTGCTCTTTGGTGTTATAGGCAGAGAATTCGGATTTCTTGAAGAAAAAGCACTTGTTAAAGCAAATGCTTTCGGATTCCTTATGACTGTACTAATGGCTTTTATATTTGCAGGGCTTTCAAAAGCAACGCCAGAAATGCTAGCAAAAATTGCTCTTCCGTTATTCGGTATCATCATATTGGGTGTAATTGGAATGGGAATACTTTCGATTCTTGCTGGAAAATTATTGGGGTCAACAAAAGAGATGGCTTTTTCAATCGCCATGACAGCACTTTACGGATTTCCCGCAGACTATGTTTTGACAATTGAGGCAATCAAGGCTTCTACAAAAACGCAGGAAGAAGAAGATTACGCAATGGATCAAATGCTTCCGAAGATGCTTGTTGGTGGATTTACAACAGTTACAATAGCATCCGTAATCATTGCCGGCATATTCGTAAAATTGCTGTAAAAGAAGAAGTGGGAATAATATTATAAAAATCGGGAACGCTTCTGGCACCTGCTTGTCTAATTGGGCAAGGGGTGCCATTTCCCGGTTTAACGATATAAAATTGGGGGGCTTGTAATGTACACTGATCTGAATCGTATCAAAAATGACTTAGAAACGCTTTCTGGTTTCAATTCTACGCCTGGAGAGGGTCTGACAAGATTCTCGCTTACGGAAGCGGATAGAGGAGCTAGGGAATACTTGCGTAAAGAACTAACAAAGATAGGCTTAAAGGTTTATGAGGATTCAGCAGGAACACTTTTTGGAAGAATGGAAGGAAGCGATCCTAGCGCGCCTGTAATATTGATTGGGTCCCATTTCGATTCCGTTAAAAACGGAGGGAACTTTGACGGACCTGCTGGAATAATCATGGGGCTTGAAATAATGAGGGTTCTTAAAGAAAAGAATATACGCACAAAGTATCCAATCGAATTTGTAGGGATGATAGAAGAAGAAGGTGGGCGCTTTGGAGCCGGTGTTTTTGGAAGCCGCGCGATGGTAGGAAAAGTGAAATACGAGGATTTAAGGAAAAACAAGGATGAAAATGGTGTTTCCATGGCGGATGCTTTTGAGACCTTTGGTTTCGACCCGCGTAAAATAGACGAGTCAGCAAGAAAGTCGGAAGACTTGAAGGCTTTTATTGAATTGCATATAGAGCAAGGGCCAGTATTGGAAAACGGGAACATAGATTTAGGTTTGGTTGATTTTATAGTTGGAATTTCTGAATTTCGCGTAGTCGTAAAAGGACGTCCGGATCATGCCGGAACGACGCCTATGCACCTTCGCAAGGATTCGCTTGTTGCGGCTTCGGAGCTGATTTCAGAGATTGGAAATTATGCAGTAAAAGCAGGAGAGGGAACTGTTGCAACGGTAGGGGTATTAGATGTTAAACCGGGTGCGGCGAATATTGTTCCCGGTGAAGTGAAGTTTACTGTTGACATAAGATCTAAAAGTGCAAATTGCATAAAATCTGTTAGAAATTCAATTGAAAAAAAACTAGATGAGCTTGCTTCATCAAGAGGGGTGACATTTGAGATTGATGACTTACTTGCCGTTAATCCTGTGACTATGAGTCCGGAGATATTGTCGGTATTTAAGAAAAAGGCAGATGAAAAAGGTTTTTCCTATAAAGTTATGACAAGCGGGGCAGGTCATGATGCAATGATAATGGCTTCGATTACCCCAACGGGATTGATTTTTGTACCGAGCAAGGATGGCAGGAGCCATTGCCCTGAAGAATGGACAGATTATGAAGATTTACAAAAGGGAATTGAGCTAATATGCCATACTATAATAGAATTAGGGGAGGCAGAATAATGTCAATAAAAGAACTGGCTAAAGAGTATAAACCTTATGCAGTAAAAATCAGGAGAGAGTTTCACATGCATCCTGAGCCTAGCATGAAGGAGATCAGGACGTCCGACAGGATTAAGGAAGAGCTTGAGGCAATGGGAATTGAATGCAGAAAAGCTGCGGGCACAGGGGTGGTAGGTATTATTAATGGAAAAGGCCCTGGAAAGACAATTGCACTTAGAGCCGACATTGATGCTCTCGATTTACAAGAAATGAACGAAGTGTCATATAAATCGCAAA
>CAZTZB010000007.1:0-44637 GCA_964617505.1 uncultured Peptostreptococcaceae bacterium
CTATGTTTATTACGGCTCCCATCATTATGACGGCGTTCTTGCCTATCTTTACTCTATCCCGTATTATTGCGCCCGGCTCTATGCGTGCGTCTATGCCTTTTAGGTCAAGCATAGGAATTGCTGAATTTCGTCGGTCGTTCTCAAGGTGATAGTAGTCAATAAGCTCTGCGTGTCCCTCAAGGAATTCCGCTACGGCGGCGTATTCGCCAACGAGTACCCAAAATTCGTCTGCACCAAATACCTTGAAGTCCTCGGTTGCAAGTATTCCATCAAGCTTTCCCTTGATATATACCTTAACAGGAGTGCTCTTCTTGGAATCTTTAATGAATTTTGCTATTTGATACGGATCGGTCATGTCGTAGTTTTCATTCATATGCATCATCCTTTCAATATTGAATTCATGTCGTAAAGTCCCGGGCCTCTTCCAGAAAGGAATTCCGCTGCTTTTACGGCTCCCTCTGCAAAGACATTTCGAGACGTTGCGCTGTGGCGAATTTCGATTATTTCATCGTTTCCGGCAAATATTACTGTGTGTTCCCCTACGATGGTTCCGCCTCTAACGGCATGAATTCCTATCTCGTCGGATTTGCGCTTTGCATCCTTGCCGTGCCTTCCATAAACGAATTCTCCATCGGAGCTTTTTTCGCTTTCGATACCCTGGGCTATCATGAATGCGGTTCCGCTTGGCGCGTCCACTTTACGGTTGTGGTGTTTTTCAATTATTTCCACATCAAAATTGTCTCCAAGTACTGAGGTAGCCCTTTTAGCCAAATCTATAAGTAGATTTATTCCAAGGGACATGTTGCCGCTCCTAAAGATGGCTACTTTTTCAGATGCAAGGTTTATTGTTTTTTCCAATTCATCGTCTATTCCAGTGGTGCAGATGACGGCTGGCGTATTTGTTTCTATGCAGTATTTCAAAACATTTGGAATAACCGAAAAATGCGAAAAATCAATGACAACATCGGCTTTTTCGGTGGAAAGGTCTAGAGATTCGTACAATGGAAATTTAAAATCAGAAGGATCAGCGAAAGCGTCGACCCCGCAGACTATTTGCATATTTTTATTTTCATTAATAATTTCTGCAACTACAGTGCCCATCTTGCCGCCTGCTCCGTTAAGTAGTATTTTAACCATGTCACTCACCTACAACAATCCATAAAGACGCATTTCTTCCTTGAGATTTTCAAGGGGTCCTTCGGACATTTCACAAAGTGGAAGCCTGAATTCGCCAACCTCTTTACCCATAAGATTTAGAGCTGTCTTGACTGGAATCGGGTTTACTTCTTTGAAGAGAGCATCTATAAGGGCTTTCATTTTAAGTTGCAAATCACAGGCACCTTTGAGGTCTCCTGCATGGAATTTCATGACCATGTCGTGTGTATCTTTTGGCGCTATGTTTGCAACAACTGATATGACACCGGATCCATTAACCGATAGAAGTGGAACAATCATGTCGTCATTTCCGGAGTAAATGTAGAAGTCATCAGGTACAAGTCTTGCAATTTCAACTACCTGGGATATGTTTCCACTGGCTTCCTTAACTCCTTGGATGTTTGGATGCTTTGCAAGCTCGGCAACAGTTTCGGGAAGTATGTTGACTCCGGTTCTGCCAGGTACATTGTAAATGATTATGGGAATATTAACGGAATCTGCAATTACGCTGTAATGCTTGATCATACCCTTTTGAGTTCCTTTGTTGTAGTATGGAGTGACAACCAAAAGTCCGTCTACTCCTACCGATTCAGCGAACTTGCTCATCTCAATTGCGTGCGTAGTGTTGTTGCTTCCTGTTCCTGCAATCACGGGGATTCGTCCGGCAACTTTTTCAACTGCGAAACGTATGGATTCCTTATGCTCATTGTCATCCATAGTGGCTGCTTCGCCGGTGGTTCCGCAAATGATTATAGCATCGGTGGATTCTTCAATCTGCCAATCAATTAATTCGCCAAGTTTTTCGAAATTGATGCTTTCATCTTCGTTGAAGGGAGTAACAATAGCAACTCCTGAACCTTTGAATAATGACATAATATCACCCTTCCTTTTAATGGTTTTCCTTTAGAGAGATTCAACCAACTTTTCAGCTATCTGTATTGTATTTGTAGCGGCACCTTTGCGGATGTTGTCCGCTACAACCCAAAGATTAAGACCGTTTTCAATGCTAAAGTCCCTGCGTATTCTTCCCACATAGACAGGATCTGTTCCCGCCGCTATTGATGCAAGGGGATAAATGTTTTCCGAAAGATTGTCCATAAGAACTATGCCGTCGGCGTCTTCCATTAGTTTTTTGATATCTTCAACCTTAAACGGTTTCTTGAGCTGAACATTAATGGATTCGCTGTGGCTATAGAATACGGGTACCCTTACTGTGGTGGCAGTTATTTTGAGAGTATCGTCGCCAATTATTTTTTTGGTTTCGTCTATCATTTTCATTTCTTCCTTTGTATACCCATTTTCAAGGAAAACATCTATATGGGGAAGACAGTTGTTTGCTATGGGATGTGGATATGCCTTGCATGATTCGTTTCCTTTAAGACCTTCCTCGAGATCTGCAACACCTTTCACACCCGAGCCTGAAACGGCCTGGTAGGTCGAGTATACAATTCTTTCAATTCCATAGGCATCATAAAGAGGTTTTAGAGCGACAACCGCTTGAATAGTTGAGCAGTTGGGGTTTGCGATAATACCCTTGTTCCATTTTATGTCTTCAGGATTAACCTCTGGAACAACAAGAGGAATTTCGGGATCCATTCTCCACGCGCTGCTATTGTCTACAACGGTTACGCCTTTTGATGCAGCTATTGGAGCAAAGCGTTTGCTTGTTTCTCCTCCTGCCGAAAAAAGTGCTATGTCGATATCTCTGTCAAAAGAATTCTCGTTAAGTTCTTCGACTGTGTATGTTTTGCCTTTGCAGATTAGCTTCTTGCCTGCTGACCTTGCTGATGCAAAGAGATAAAGGTTTTCATAAGGGAAATCCCTATCCTCAAGAACCTTAAGGAATGTTCTTCCGACCATGCCGGTTGCTCCGACTACTGCGATGTTTACTTTTTTCATTTTATTATCCTCCTATGTGTTAATAATAATATAACCTGGAACAAAAAAACAGCCAAAGCAAAAGTACTTTGACTGATTCGTATCAAAATATCTCTTGCCCTGTGTAAGTTAGCGCTTTACTGCAAGGGTGGGCACCTATGCTGCAAAAGTACCATGTCTCTTAAACAAGATACCAGACAAATAATCCTGGGGAGGACCATTGCTTCGGCGAATACACCTTTTTCATGGATTGAGATACCCCAATCTAGGCCATGATACTCATTGAAATTCGCGCCTCTAAAATACAACCTAAAGAATAGCTATTTAATTGTCTTGATTTACTCGACATTTTATACTTTAAAATTGTATTTGTCAATAGAATTGGCAATGGGAGAGTATGCGTTTCCTTTATGGGATAATTATACTATAATAATAGAGACATCAAAGAAGGAGAATAGACTTATGAAAATAGAAAATGACTATAAAGATTTGCTTCGCAGAATAAGAGAAGATCTGCACAAGATTCCCGAAATGGGTTTCAAGGAATTCAAGACAAGTGATTATATAGAAAATCGCTTAAAAAATCTTTCTCCGGACCGCTTGGAAAGGGTTGCTAAAACCGGTTGGATAGCCTTTTTTAAGGGGAATGGAGACGGAAGGACATTGGCCTTCAGGTCAGACATGGATGGATTGCCAGTGGAGGAATGTAAAGGGCATGAAACAAGATCAGAACATCCTGGAATGATGCATGCCTGCGGCCATGATGGACATATGGCAATATTGCTTACCTTTGCTGAATTCATATATTTAAATCGTGGAAGAATCAAGGATAATATTGTGCTTGTATTTCAGCCGGCTGAAGAAGGGCCGGGCGGAGCGGAAATCATTGCAGACTCAAAGGTCTTTAAAGAAATGAAAATAGATGAAATATATGGACTGCACCTATTTCCGCTTCTTGAAGAGGGGAAGATAGCGCTTAAAGAAGGACCACTTATGGCTCAATCTGGAGAGATAGATGTTTTTGTGCGTGGCAAAAGCGCTCACGGCGCGCAGCCCCAAGAAGGCATAGACGCAGTGGTTGCATCAACGGCGTTTATATCTGAGCTACAAAAAATAATAAGCAGATTCATAAAACCAATCGAACCGGCAGTCATCACATTCGGAAAGATTTGGGGTGGAGAAATTCGAAATATTGTAGCAGGTGAAATGTACCTCGAGGGGACGATAAGGACATTCAGTGAAGAGGTATATGATTCCATAAAAAAACGGATAGCCGACATAGCCGATGGAATAGAAACTATATATGGATGCAAGATTGAAATCATATTCAGGGATATGTATCCCCCGGTTGTAAACGACAAAAAAGTAGTGGAAAGATTTAGGGATTCATACGATGGAGAAGTGTTAGATATTGAGCCCCAGATGTTGGCAGAGGATTTTTCATACTACCAGAAGAAGGTTCCCGGTTTGTTTTTCTTCCTTGGAACAAGGAATGAAGAAAAGGGCTATATTAGCCCGCTCCACAGCGATACATTTGATTTTGATGAATCGGTACTTGTTAAGGGCGTCAAGGCCTATGCATCGGTGATAGAGTGATGAAGGAGATGAATAGATGAAACGCATGAGCATTTCTAATGTCAATCTTCTCTATCTCTTCATGGCGCTTTTACTTATTATAGTGGGTTCGCTCGTACAGTCAATAGATGTGGAATTCGGTTTAATAGCTACCGAATTCATACTTGTGCTCTTGCCGGCAGTTTTGTTTGCCATATGGACACGAGAAGGTATGAAAAAAATATTCAGGCTGAACCGACTGTCTTTAAGTGAGGGAATTCTTATAGTATCGATAATATTCCTTTTTTATCCCATTTCAATTACGGGAAATATGATTGTAATTAATCTGCTTGATTCTATAGGTTGGTATAGGCCTATACCTTTTCCATCAGCGAGCAATGCGAATGAATTTGCAATGCTCCTCTTTGCTGTTGCTATAGGAGCGGGCATCTGCGAGGAGTTTTTTTTCAGAGGAGTAGTTATGAGAGCCTATGAACGGTATGGCCCTAAAAAGGCAATCCTTTGGACTGCTATTTTATTCGGTTTTTTTCACTTCAATATTCAAAATCTTTTGGGACCAATCATGCTTGGAACATTATTTGGCTATTTTGTATATTTGACAGATTCGATTTATGCGGGAGTTTTGGCTCATGCTACCCACAATGCATTGTCGGTGACGATAGGTTTTTTAAGTACCATGAATTATAATGAAAGCCAGGGTGTGGAGGTTATTGAGGCTACATCAAAGGCTAGCGGACTGATAGCGAATGTGACGACAATAGCCATCGTTATGCTATGCGCATTAGCGGCATGGCGATTGATAATGAGACTCAAAATGCGTTCGTTTGAAAAGCTCCAAATGAATAATGATGTAAGACTTGAAGAAGCAAATTCGAAAGATGATTCAATGGCAGTAGGGAGAGTTACTTGGTGGGAATATATTCCCATTTTAGTAGTAGGAGTTGTGTATATTTTGTTTGAAATGCTTTCACGGAGGTAAATATGGATTCATATACGTATTTTGCAAAGTATTATGACGCGTTGATGGAAAGAACCGACTACGATCTTTGGACGGATTATATTGAGGATATTTTTAGGAAAAGAAAATTCAAGCCGCAAACGGTTCTTGAGTTGGCATGCGGAACCGGAAACATTGCCATTCGGCTTTCTGATAGGGGGTACGCATGCACAGGTATTGACATATCAGAGTCAATGCTTACTCTCGCAGGTGAAAAGGCATCTGCAAAAGGACTTTCCATTCCTTTTATATTACAAGATATAGGCAAGCTTAATTATAAGAAAAAATCAGATGTTGTGCTATGCCTTTGTGATGGAATAAACTATATGACGAAGAAAAAAGATGTAAAGAATCTATTTGAAAAGGTTGCTGAAATAATCAAGCCAGATGGAGTATTCATATTTGATATAAGCTCTGAATACAAGATTTCCACAATTCTAGGTGACAATCTTTATGCTGAGAACAAGCCTGAAGTTTCCTATATATGGGAAAACTACTATGACGAACGTAAAAAACTTGTAGAGATGGTTCTGACCTTTTTTGGAAAAGAAGGAGAGCTCTACAGCAAGCATGAGGAATTTCACCTGCAAAGGGCATATGGCGCAGATGAATTAAAAGAGATGTTGCTCCGAGAAGGATTCGGTAAAATAGAAATCTATGAAACACTTACATTTGATGGGCCGGTTAGGGAAAGCGAACGAATAACATTTGTATGTGAAATATAAACGGAAGGAGAAATACATGGATAGCAAATTAATAAGAGGCACGGCTGAAGACGGCCAATTTAGATTTTTTATAGGAGAGACTACGCAGCTGGTAGAAAAGGCCAGAAAAATACATGGGACCTCGGCTGTTTCTTCGGCAGCTCTTGGACGGCTACTTACTGCATCTTCGATTATGGGATGGATGATGAAAGGGAAAAAAGACAAGCTTACTCTTCAAATAAAAGGGGATGGAGTAATTCCCCATATCGTTTCGGTTTCAGATTCAAATGGAACGACGAAGGGTTATGTCTCAAATTCGCAGGCTCCATTCAAGCTTAATGAAAAAGGCAAACTAGATGTTGGGGGTTCGATTGGAAGCGGGCAGCTTATTGTTATTCAGGACTTTGGGCTAAAGGAGCCGTATATCGGCCGCCTCGATTTGGTTTCCGGTGAGATAGCCGAGGACCTTGCGGCATACTTTATGTATTCAAAACAGGAGCCATCGGCTGTATCCCTTGGGGTTTTTGTTGAAAGAGACCATACAATTGGAGCATCTGGCGGTTTTATAATTCAGCCAATGCCAGGGTGTAATCCTTTCCTAATAGATATACTGGAGGATCACGTTAAAAGGCTGAATTCAGTTACTGACATAGTAAAGGCGGCAGGCGGAGACGTAAAAAAGATGGCTGAAATAATACTCGAACCTTTCGAATTTAAGATACTTGAAGAAAAGGAAGTGGAGTATGCCTGTGATTGTAGCAGGAAAAAAGTTGAGAAGGCGGTCATTAGCTTGGGCAAAAGTGAAATAACGAAGATGATAGAGGAAGATGGACAGGCGGAAGTTAATTGTCATTTTTGCAATACCAAATACGTAATAGGCAGCGCCAGGCTCAAAGAATTGCTTGACGAGGCAATACCATCTTGACGGATTATCGAGAATTTTGTAGAATGGGGATTGGATTTCACATAAGATAAATTTAGGAAAAGAGGTTTTTATGGATATATATTACCGTTTGATTTTTATGGCGATTGTTGGGGCCGTAATAGGCTGGTCTACTAATGTAACGGCCATTAAGATGATTTTTAGGCCCATAAATCCGATAAGAATACCGATTTTGGGCTTTACATTGCAGGGCTTGATACCAAAAAGAAGAGGCGAAATAGCGAAGAACATTGCTGATACAGTTGAGAAGGAACTGGTTTCACTAGAAGAAATCATAGATGAATTGATGAATGACGACAATAAGGAACAGATTTTTGCTTTAATCAAAAGCAAGCTTAAAAATGTTGCAGATAAAAGATTTCCTATCTTCATACCCTTTACATTCAAAATCATGATTTTGGATCATATAAACAAAATTATTGATGAAGAAAGCGAAGGCGCAATCAATGAAATGACTGAAATGCTTGTGCATAAGGCTATTGAAAAGGTTAGCATATCGGATATGATAGAAGAAAAAATAAACATGGCCGATTATAATAAGATAGAGGAAATTATTTTAACAATAGCAAAAAAAGAATTAAAGCATATTGAGCTTCTAGGCGGTCTTATAGGACTTATCATAGGCCTAGCACAGGGCTTGATAGTGATTCTTGCCTAGAATACAGACAATTGTATTTAAGCAGTTGACAAAAGGGTATAAAAACTTATAATAGTAGATAATTACAATTTTAAATTTAATATTTATATGCTATGAAGAGGATTTGACATGGGAAACAGTCCTACAGAGAGGGCCGGGTTTGCTGAGACCGTTCCGAAATGACTCATGCCGTACTACCTTGGAGCATTGGCCCTATTAACGTTAAGCGAAAAGGTCGACGCAGTGATGCGATAAAAGATTGAGAGGTTTTTTACAATTAGGGTGGCACCGCGGGTATAACTCGTCCCTTTCAGGGATGAGTTTTTTATTTTTTGAAAAAAAGGAGGATGTTCGATGGAAAGCATAATGATTACTTTAAAAGACGGAAAAGAAATTAAGGTGAATAAGGGCACAACCCCCTATGAAATTGCAAAGGAAATAAGCGGAAGGTTGGCCAAAGAAGCAGTAGCCGCTGAGTTTAATGGCAAGACTATAGATTTAAACAAGAAACTTGATAGTGACGGAGAGCTAAGCCTTTTCACATTCGATTCGCCACAAGGAAAGGATGTCTTCAGACATACAGGATCTCACATATTGGCTGAGGCGGTTCAAAGGCTTTATTCCGGTACAAAGCTTGCCATAGGGCCGGCAATTAAAGATGGTTTTTACTATGACTTCGAATCGGAGCATATTTTTGTTGCTGAAGATTTTGAAAAAATTGAAGCCGAAATGATGAAGATTGTTAAGGAAGATCAGAAGCTTGAGAGATTTGAATTGTCGAGAGCTGAGGCAATCAAATACATGGAAGGAAGAAATGAAGGCTATAAGGTTGAGCTGATAAAGGATTTGCCAGAGGATGTTGTTTTATCCTTCTATCGCATGGATGATTGGGTAGATCTTTGTGCAGGACCCCACCTTCCCTCAACGAAATATGTAAAAGCGGTTAAGGTAATGAGTGTAGCTGGTGCTTATTGGAGAGGCGACGAGAAAAATAAGATGCTTCAGAGAATCTATGCGACGGCATTCCCGAAAAAGAAATTGCTTGAAGAATACCTCGAGAGAATTGAGGAGGCTAAGAAGAGAGACCACAGAAAACTGGGGAAAGAACTCAAACTTTTCGCAATGATGGAAGAGGGACCCGGATTTCCATTCTTTCTACCAAAAGGAACTGTTTTAAAGAACATACTTCTTGACTATTGGAGAGAGGTTCACAATAGATGGGGATATGTTGAAATAGAGACTCCAATGATACTAAATAGGGCTCTTTGGGAGACATCGGGCCATTGGGAAAACTACAAGGAAAACATGTATACGCTCAAGATAGACGATGAGGATTATGCAATAAAGCCAATGAACTGTCCTGGTGGAATGCTTGTATATGCTATGGAGCCTCATTCTTATAGGGATTTTCCTATGCGTGTAGGTGAAATAGGAAGGGTCCATAGACATGAGCTTTCAGGTGCGCTTCACGGTCTAATGAGAGTTAGGGCGTTCACGCAGGATGATGCACATATTTTCATGCTTCCGGAGCAAATAAAAGAAGAGATAAAGGGCGTTGCCGCTCTCTTTGACGAGGTGTATTCAACCTTTGGGCTGAAATATTTCGTTGAGCTTTCAACCAAGCCGGAAAAGGCTCTTGGTTCGGATGAAGAATGGAACATGGCTGAAACGTCTCTTGAGGGTGCCCTCAAGGAAATGGGACTTGCATATGTGGTCAATGAGGGAGATGGCGCTTTTTACGGTCCTAAAATAGATTTTCATCTTCAGGATAGCATAGGAAGAACTTGGCAGTGTGGAACCATACAGCTTGACTTCCAATTGCCGCAGCGCTTTGATTTGACATACATCGGAAAAGATGGTGAAAAGCATAGACCGATTGTAATCCACAGAGTTGCATTCGGAAGCATAGAGAGGTTCATAGGAATAATTATCGAGCATTTCGCAGGCAAGTTCCCGCTTTGGATTTCTCCGGAGCAGGTTAGGGTATTGACAATCAATGACAAACATTTAGGGTATGCTGAAGGAATCGTAAAGTCGATGTCAGCAAGAGGCATTAGGGTTGAGTTGGATGACCGAAATGAAAAAATTGGTTACAAAATAAGAGAGGCTCAGCTTGAAAAAGTACCCTATATGGTAATAATAGGCGACAAGGAAGTTGAATCTGAAACCCTTTCGGTAAGGTCAAGAGACAAGGGTGACCTTGGAAGTGCAAATATTGAAAACTTCATGGCAGAAATTATTAAAAATGTTGAAGAAAAGATTTTGCCTGAGAGTTGACAAAAGAAACATCAGGTGGTAAAATGCTCTAGTAAAACAAAGTAGAAGTTATCCGCTTCTCGCCTTGCGGAAAGATTCGTTGGGGCTAATATGGACAGATGAAGGATTGTAATTCACATGTCTTTTTGCGGATGCTTCGGCATCCGCTTTTATATTGTTGGGGAGTATGGGAAATTATACAGGAGGTGGACAATTATTAAGAATTTTGAGTTGAACGAATCAATTCGTGACAGAGAAGTTAGGTTGGTCGGTGATGACGGAGAGCAGTTGGGTGTAGTATCCATCAAGCAAGCGATGGAGTTGGCTGCCGAGAAGAAAATGGATCTCGTAAAGGTTGCTCCAAACGCAAAACCGCCAGTTTGCAGAATCATGGATTACGGTAAGTTCAAGTATGAGCAGCAAAAGAAAATCAAAGAAGCTAAAAAAAAGCAGAAGCAGATTACGATCAAGGAAATCCGCTTGAGCTTGAACATCGAACAGCACGATCTGGAGACAAAAGCTAAACGTGCGCGTAAATTCCTTGAAGATGGGGATCGTGTCAAGGTTGCTCTAAGATTCAGAGGTAGACAGTTGGGGAATACCCAAATGGGATACGGTGTAATCGATAATTTTGTTGGAATGGTTGCTGATTATGGCACTGTTGATAAAAGAGCAAAAATGGAAGGCAGGAGCATGGTGGCTTTCTTAGCACCTATTGATAAATAAGATTTTTGGAAGGAGGAATCACTATGCCTAAGATGAAGACTCATAGAGGCGCTGCAAAGAGATTTAAAAAAACAGGTAGTGGCAAATTGAAGAGACATAAGGCCTTTACAAGCCATATCTTGAATAAAAAATCATCAAAGAGAAAGAGAAATCTTAGAAAAGCGGCTACTTTATCAAGTGCTGATTACAAAAGGATATTAAAAGTATTGCCATATCTGTAAAATAAATTTGGCAGCAAAGGAGGTAGAAAATAATGGCAAGAGTTAAAAAGGCAATTAATGCCAAGAAAAAGCATAAAAAGATATTAAAACTCGCTAAGGGTTATTATGGTTCAAAGAGCAAGACTTTCAGAGCAGCTAACCCAGCAGTAATGAGAGCTCTTAGATCCGCATATACCGGCAGAAAATTAAGAAAAAGGGATTTCCGTAAACTTTGGATTTCAAGAATCAATGCCGGAACAAGACAAAACGGTATGAGTTACAGCAAGTTCATGAATGGACTTAAATTAGCAGACATCAGCATCAACCGAAAGATGCTTTCGGAAATGGCCATCAATGATGCAGAAGGTTTTGCTAAGCTTGTAGAGGTAGCAAAGGAAAAACTTCAGTAAACCTAGATAAGCAATAAAGCCTCAATTTCATCGCTAATTGTCAAAAGCCGCTCGGCCACGTATAAAACAATACGCTAGCCTCGCGGGCTTTCGGCAAGGCCTTGAACTTGAGGTATTTTGTTTGCATGAAAGTTTTAATAAGGCTTCGATTTCTTTGTGAAATCGGGGTTTTTTTCCGTTTTTTTTAACGTGTTTCATATTCGTTTTTGTTTTTTCTTTCTACTTTCTACGTTCTACTTTTTTCTTTCTACTTTCTACTTTCCACTTTCTACTTTATGCTTTATGCTATTCTTATATTTTATAGCTATTAGTGATATAATATTAAAACCACTTATACTAAGGGGGTGAAGGCTATCCGTAGAAAAAAAATAAGTGAAAAATACAGTTTAAATCCGGCACAGATATTGGTTTTAGGATTTCTAACAATGATCTTTGTAGGTGCGGGGCTTTTAACACTACCTATGGCATCTGCAAATGGTGAAAGCGTGGGCTTTGTAAATGCAATATTTACAGCTACCTCGGCTGTTTGTGTAACGGGTCTTGTTGTTGGTGATACCGCCTCGTATTGGACACTCTTTGGCAAGGGGACAATACTTGTTCTTATCCAAGCTGGAGGGCTTGGTTTTATGACTATGGCTACATTGATTGCACTAGTTGTAGGCAAGAGAATCTCCCTCAAAGAACGCCTTCTTATGCAGGAGGCTTTAAATCAGTTTACAATATCGGGTGTTGTAAGGCTTACAAAAAATATAATAATCGCTACAATAGCAATAGAGACAATAGGAGCAGCATTTCTATCATTTCGTTTTGTGCCCATGTATGGATGGGAAAAGGGAATTGGTTTTGCCATATTCCATTCTGTTTCTGCCTTTTGCAATGCGGGATTCGATTTAATGGGAAATTTCAGAAGTCTTACGGGATTTGCCGATGATGCATTGGTAACCCTTTCGGTGGGTTTTCTTATAATACTCGGCGGATTGGGTTTTACGGTTTTGGTTGATCTTTTTGAATTCGGAACATCTAAAAAAAGAATAAATCGAAGATTTTCGCTTCACTCTAAGCTGACGCTTTACATGACAGGCATTCTTATATTGCTGGGATTCATATCGATATTTGCTTTTGAATTCAACAATCCGCAAACGATGGGAAATCTGTCGGGAAAAGGCAAGATTCTTTCCTCGCTATTTCATTCAATAACGCCGCGTACTGCTGGATTCAACACAATTTCTATGGAGGGGTCAACTCTTTCAACCAAGATGTTGACTATAATACTGATGTTTATAGGAGGCGCGCCAAGCTCAACAGCTGGGGGAATAAAAGTAACAACATTTGGAGTGCTTCTTTTTACTATGATTTCGATGGCTGATGGAAGAGATGAAACTGAAATTTTTAAAAGAAGGATTCCCAGGGATATTGTCAACAGGGCTTTGGCTTTAGTGAGTGCATCATTGACAATTGTTATAGTGGGTACAATGTTGTTGTCGGTTACGGAAACAGGGCTGGATTTTATGGATATATTATTTGAAACGACCTCTGCATTTGGAACCGTTGGTTTAAGCCTTGGAATTACGCCTAACTTAAGTAGTTCGGGAAAAATAATAATAGCCATTGTAATGTTTATAGGCCGTTTGGGTCCAATGACATTAGCTGTTGCCGTTGCTCACAGGCAGCAGAAGCGAAAGAAACTCATAAAATATCCAGAAGGCAAGGTAAGCGTAGGATAAAGGAGGGGATTGCCATGAAAAAACAATTTGTAGTGATAGGTCTCGGTCGGTTCGGTTCAAGCCTTGCCAAGACGCTTTATTCTTTAGGGCATGAGGTGTTGGCGGTCGATGAGAATGAAGAGGCCGTACAGGGAATAGTAGAGCATGTTACACATGCGGTACAGGCTGACGCAACGGACGAATCTTCCTTAAATGCATTGGGAATACGAAACTTTGATGTGGCGGTTATTGCCATTGGAAATGACATGCAGGCGTCTATATTAGTGACGCTAATGGTGAAGGAATTGGGGCTGAAATATGTCGTTTCTAAAGCTATGAATGATCTTCATGCGAAGGTTCTTTATAAAACAGGTGCCGACAGGGTTGTCTTCCCCGAGAGGGAAATGGGAGTGAAAATTGCAAACAACCTTATTTCATCAAATATACTTGAGTATATAGAACTGTCGGAGGATTTCAGCATAGTTGAAACTCAGATTCTTTCAGAATGGATTGGGAAAAATCTGCTTGAAATCAACATGCGTGCCAAATTTGGCATAAATGTAATGGCTATAAAAAGGAATTCCGAGATAAATATTTCCCCGAGAGCTGATGATATAATACAAGAAGGAGACACACTTATAGTAGTTGGCAAGAATGAAGATCTAAGCAGATTGAGCGAAAGGTAGAAGATGAAGAAAATTATTTCAAAGCAGAATGAAACAATAAAAAGAATAAAATCTCTTGAAAAGAAAAAATACCGTGAGAAGTATAGTGAAATACTTCTCGAGGGATATAGACTTATAGAGGACGCATTTGATAGCGGTTTGATTATTAAGACTGTCTTGTATATTGAATCAATTGACAAGAAGAAGGCTATTCTTGTCGATAGGCTTTCGACGTCTGGAGCTGAAGTGATTGAAGCAGATGAAGAAGTATTCGAATACATTTCCGATACAGTCAATTCACAGGGGCTTTTAGCCATCGCTAAAATGCCATCTAATGAATTTGAAGACATCCCGGGTAAGCCCCAAGGATTTATGATTTATCTTGATTGTATGCAGGATCCGGGAAACCTTGGTACGGTAATAAGAACCGCTGATGCCGCCGGAGCAGATTGCGTCGCTATTTCCTCTGGCAGCGTAGACGCATACAATGCAAAAGTGCTTAGAAGTGCAATGGGTTCGGTATTTCATTTACCTGTAATACAAAAGATTAATGGCGAGAAATTTATTAAAGATTTAAAGTGTAGTGGGTACAGGGTAATAGCAGCCGATTTGAATGGAGCAAAGCCATACATAAAAATGGAATATGGAGACAAGACTTGCCTTGTCATAGGCAATGAGGGGTCGGGTATTCGGGATGAAATACTTGACATTTGCGATGAATCAGTTAAAATACCTATTATAGGTTGCGCAGAGTCGTTAAACGCTGCAGTAGCCGCTGGAATTTTGCTTTATGATATAGCAATGAAAATGAATTATTAGAAAATTTCAAAATTACAGAATAATTGACATAATTTTATTGTAAACATTTGCCCCCTATGATATAATCATTTTAATAAAAGTCAGTAATTCAAAGGGGTGCAGCCGTTATGAAGAAAAGTACCAGATTCTTTTGGAATGTTTTTCTGATTACTGGAAATATCAATGCATACTTGATTTACAAGGATTTAGTTTCATAATGTTTAATACATAGGCTTAGATGGAAAAAAGTAAGCGAATTAATACCGATAAGAGAGTGGATGTCATAGGCTGGAAGCATCTGTGGGAAAATGGTTTGCCGAAGTTCGTTCCGGAGCTTCCGACTTGAACTTTAAGTAAAGTTGGACGTGTTATTGCGTTAAAAATATCGAGTGGCCGAGAAATCGGTTATTAGGGTGGTACCGCGAAAACTTTCGTCCCTTGTGGAGAAGGTTTTTTTTTATTTTTGTAAAAATGTTAGCAGGTAAAATTGAAAGGAGAAAGAAATAAAGGAAAAACTCTAGAGCCACCATCGTTTCATAGTCATTAAGCATATGATTGCATAAGTAATGGTTTTGATTCAGGATTAATAATGTGTGAATTGAGCGAATAAAACTCATTATTGAAAACTGGAAAAATATTAATAACGGAGGGAAAATTGATGAAAGAAAAATTAAATGCTTTGCTCATTGAAGTGGAGAAAAAGGTTGCAATGGCAGAAAATCAAGTGAAATTGCAAGAGGTTAAGGCTTCTATTCTCGGGAAACAGGGATCACTCACCAAGATATTAAAAGAAATCCCTAAGCTTGATGTTTCAATTCGTCCGGAAGTAGGAAGAGAAGTGAATAAGTTGAAAAAAAGTTTCACAGCTTTGATGGAATCACGCAGAGAGGAATTAATATTGAAGGCTTCAGAAATTTCTCCTGATTTTGATTGTAGTGTGCCTGGAGTATTGCCGAATAGCGGCGCGCTGCATCCAATTACTCAGATGTGCTATGATTTGAACGATGCTTTTCGTTCAATGGGATTTGAAATATTTCAAGAAAAAGATATTACAAGTGAATTATACGCTTTTGATAAATTGAACTTTCCACCTGAACATCCTGCAAGAGAGAGTATGGATACCTATTGGCTGAAGGGTCATGATCAAGGGCTGGGTGGAGATAGGCTTTGTTTGCGCCCACATCTCACCGGAGGCAGTGTTCGCTATATGCAGACACATAAGCCACCATATCGCTTTGTGTATCCGGGGAAAGTGTATCGTAATGAGACGACCGATGCTCGACATGAGAGGGCATTTTTCCAATATGAGGCATTGATTGTTCAAGAGGATTTTACTTTTGCTTCAGGTAAAGTTATGATAAAAAGCATTCTGTCAAAGGTTTTTGGCCGTGATGTGCCGGTGCGAATGCGTTTAGGATTTTTCCCATTTGTTGAGCCTGGATTTGAGATTGATATGGGGTGTTTGGTGTGCGGCGGCAAAGGGTGCAGTGTCTGCAAACATGTCGGTTGGATAGAAATAATGCCTGGCGGGACACCGCATCCTAATGTGCTTCGTGCCGCTGGAATTGATCCAGACAAGTATACAGGATTTTACGTAAACATCGGCTTAGACCGTTTGGTCATGATGCGTTACGGTGTGGACGATGTGAGGCTGTTTCATAGTGCAGACCTGAGATTTCTAAGTCAATTTAAATAGGAGGGAAATAAAATGAAATTATCACTTGATTGGATAAAAGATTATGTAAAGATTCCAGACGATATGGACTTGTCGCGTCTCGCTTACGACTTGACTATGTCAACTGTTGAAGTTGAAGATGTACTTGAATTGGCAAGTAAGTTTGACAAGATGGTTGTTGGCCTTGTCAAAGAGGTTCTTCCTCATCCCAATGCCGATAAGCTGAAAGTATGCAAAACTGATATCGGCAACGATGAAGTGCGTGACATAGTATGCGGCGGAATAAATTTGGTTGAGGGCATGAAAGTAGCTGTTGCTAGGCCGGGCGCAATGGTTAGATGGCATGGCGAAGGAGAACTTGTTGAATTAGGCAATGCAAAAATACGTGGGGTTGAGAGTTACGGAATGATTTGTGCCGCATCTGAAATAGGCTTGTCTGAATTATTTTCAAGCATTGAAGAAGCAAATATATTGGATTTGTCTGCTTTTGAAGCCAAGGCCGGAGAACCGCTTGCGGATGCTCTGGACCTAAATGATGTCATTCTTGATATTGACAACAAATCAATCTCAAATCGCCCTGACCTGTGGGGACACTACGGAATTGCACGCGAGCTTGCGGCTCTGTACAATCTTCCGCTTGTGGACATAGAAGCTTATAATCCACCAGAGATCCCCGATATTATTGCCGAAATTGATGACACGGAGAGATGCCCTAGATGTATAGCTACTAGAATCGAAGGGCTTTCGGTCAAACCCTCTCCGTTTGAGATGCAAAGCCGTATTTGGCGGGTGGGCATGAGACCGATTAATGCACTGGTAGATATCACAAACTATGTAATGTTGGCGACTGGACAACCGACTCACGCTTATGATTCAGATAACATAGAAGGGCATATAACTGTCAGGCGTGCTGAAGAATCAGAGGAACTACTGCTTCTAAACGGTCAGTCACTAAAAATGTCAAAAGATGATTTGATTATTGCTGATAACAAGAGTCCTGTTGGTTTGGCAGGGGTTATGGGCGGGAACAAGGACTCGATTCTTCCTGATACGGATAAGGTGATTCTCGAGATAGCAAATTTTGAAGCAATCAACATCAGGCGCACTGCTGCCAGGTATGAAACTCGAACGGAAGCAGCGACGCGTTATGAAAAAGCTATAGATCCCGAGCGAGCTGATTTGGCATTATCAATTGCTATGGGGCTCTTAACAGAATTATATCCGAATATGGTCGTTACCGGGTTTACAGATGTCTATCCGGAGCCTCTTAAGCAGACAGAAATTGATGTTTCACTCAGTTGGTTGGAAAAAAATCTAGGTGTACGCATTCCCAATGAATACATTGCGGACAAGCTCGGTCTACTCGGCTTTGCTGTGAGCTTTGATCATGATAATCTGCATGTCGTAAGCCCTACCTGGCGTTCAACTGGTGATATTTCCATCCCAGATGATATCATGGAAGAAATTGCGAGAATGTATGGTTATGAGAATTTCGAAGCAAAAGCAATTACAACATCATTTGATGGGGCAATCAATCAGATTAAGATTGACCTTGACAGGAATATTAAGGAGTATTTGGCATTCAGATGTGGAATGCAGGAAGTCTTTACCTATCCTTGGATGCACGATGAATATGTTAATGCTGTGATGCAGACTACAGAAGGGATGCTTTCTCTTTCAACGCCGCCATCACCTAATGAAAGCCTCATACGCTCAACGCTCTTGCCTAACATATGTAAGGCGGTTTCAGGAAATCTTAGGTACTTTAATGAGTTTATGATATTCGAGACGGCACAAGTTATGCATGACCATAGCTATTCATCGCCGTATGATGCAAAAGAATCTCTTCCTCTTGAACTGACAAACACGGCGGGTGCCTTAGTTGGCAATGATTCAAATGTGAACCAACTTTTCAGGAGAGCCAAGGGAATAATCGAGGCCATGCCTTCTTATGTACACATGGAACCCTTCACTTTTGATAAAATTGAAAAGCCTGTATGGGCAGATGGAGTTGTCTGGCTTAACATAATGCATAAGGGAGAAAGAGTTGGAGACCTTGCATTGCTTTCGAAAAAAACTTCACTTGATTGCGGAATTGACAATAGTGCTGTCTTGCTGTTTGAATTCAATATGGACGCCTTGCAAACATATCCATCAAGGACTAACGAATTCACTCATCTAGCAGAGTATCCACTTGTAGATTACGATGTTTCAATGTTATTTGACGCATCAGTGAAGTGGAAAGAAATACAAAGTGTCATTGTTGGCAAAAATGGAGCAGATGACTTAATTCATGATGTGTTATTTGTTGACGAGTATAGAGGGAAACAGATTCCGACGGATAAAAAGTCTGTTACTGTGAGATTGGTAATAGGTTCACTCCATAAGACATTGACATCGGAAGAGATAGATAGCAAGGCAAATGAGATAATCAAGCGCTTGAATAAGTCTCTTGGTGGTGAACTTAGGAATTAATGAGTCTGAAATCAATCATATTCTGATTCTTAATTCAATAGGGTTCTTTGTCAAATTGTATTTGTAGAAAATCATAACGCTAGATAGAGTTGCTTGTAAAAGCAGTTTGAGGAGATGAGAAAATCTCTTTAAGCTGCTTTTGCTTTTGCGACTTGGAAACTGATTTAAAATAAGGTATAGTAGTTTTTGAAATCGCGTCAATACCTTGGACACTAAAGCAGCCCGGGTCAAGCTGATTGAGGATGGAAAGAACACTCAAGGGTAAAGAAGAAAATCTTCATTTTGGATACATTGTAAGTGCTTTGGATATTGAACTAAAAGTGGAACTTAAGAAATAAATAAAGGATATAGCCTCACTTAATAGAATCTTTAATCATGACAATTATAAAAGGGGCTGTTGTTTGTGATAACAAAAAATAAGGCGATTGTAAAAATATACGGACAGGAATATGCTATAGTAAGCGACAAGGATAGGGAACACATTCAGCGCTTGTCCAACTATGTGGATGACATGATGAGGGAAATATCAGGCAAAAATAAGAAGCTGAGTACTGCTATGGTTGCTGTTTTGGCCGCGCTTAACATGTCTGAGGAGCTTTTTGGTGAGAAGGAAAAGATTGATAATCTAGAAGAAAGAAACCAAACTCCAGACAAAGCTATTAAGGAAAAAGAAAATGAGATTGCGGACTTGAAGGAGTTGCTTAATGAGAGGGCTTTCGATATAGAGCGTCTTGAAAAGGCTATTGAAGAAGAGAAAAAGGCTTCAGGAGCATTTAAAAGAAACGAGGAGTATATGAAGGAAAATATAGCTTCAATAGAAAAAAGAATTGAAGAAAAAGACGAGGAAAATCGCAATCTTGAGAAAAAAATTGACGAGATTAAGGACAAGCTGGTTGAATGCGAAGTTAAGCTTATTCAGAGTAGAACGGAACTTGCTGAATTCATGGATGCTTTTGAAAATTAGAGAAAAGAGTTGTCTGAAACGATGAAAAAGCGGCAATTAGCTGCTTTTTCATCGTTTTAATTATGGCTTTTTTGTAATAGAATAGCATTATAAGAGTATTGGGAAATGAGGGGAAGTATATGAAGTCCAATAAAATTGAACTGCTTTCGCCATCTGGGGATATGGAATGCGTAATTGCGGCCGTTAAAGCGGGCGCAGATGCTGTATATCTAGGGTGGAAGCTATTTGGTGCGCGAAGCTCGTCAAAGAATTTTACGATTGAGGAGCTTAAGGAAGCGATAAGGTATTGCCACATTAGAGGAGTAAAGGTCTACGTGACGGTCAACACTCTTATCTTTAATGATGAGATGAAAAAACTTTTAAAATATATAGAAAAACTATATGCTATTGATGCAGATGCCTTGATAATTCAAGATTTGGGAGTGCTGGCAATCGTTAAAAAGTATTTTGGCGATTTTGAGTGTCATGCAAGCACGCAAATGACTTTGCACAATAGCCTTGGCGCAAGAGCGGCAATGGACATGGGCATTGACAGGGTAGTTGCGGCAAGAGAAATGGAGCTTTCTGAAATAGAGGCAATGATAAAAAGCGAAGGAGCTGAGGTCGAGGTTTTCATTCATGGAGCCTTATGCATAAGTTATTCGGGGCAATGCCTTATGAGTAGCGTAATAGGAGGCAGAAGCGGAAACCGGGGCACATGCGCGCAGCCATGCAGAAGGCAGTATGAGCTCCTGGAGACAACATCAGAGCAGGAAGCTGTTTTGGACAATGGATATCTCCTTAGCACAAAGGACTTGTGTTCAGCGTATGGTCTGAAAGAAATAGTCGCATCGGGAGTATCTTCCTTGAAGATTGAGGGAAGGATGAAAAGTCCGGAATACGTATTCTTTGTTACAAGGTTCTATAGAAATGCATTATCAGCTATTGAGAAAGGCGGTATTCCTCTGTTCGAACCGGAAGACATGAAGGAAATGGCCCAAATTTTCAATAGGAAATTCACAAAAGGATTTATTATGTCCGAAGAAAAGGGTGGCCTCGTTAACTCAGAGAGCCCTGGCAACAGAGGTGTAGCGCTGGGAACGGCGAAGGCTGAAGCAAACGGAAAGATCTACATTTCACTTAAGGAGCCACTTTCACTAGGAGATGGTATTCAATTTCGAAGAGGAAGCGAGACTTATGGTTGCCGGATGGACAATAGAAACTGGTATGGAAATGAGCTTGAGGCAAAGATGCCCGGCGAAATTTTTGAGATAGAGAACAGGTGGAGAATGAAGGGTGTCTATGAGGCCTTTAAGACATATGATTCGAGCTTAGAGCGTCGTTTGGCCATAGAAATGAACAAGGCTGAAAAAAGAGTGCCCCTCAGTATGGAAGTGCGGGCTATACTTGGAGAGCCATTTTACATTTCATTTAAGGATAGAGATGGAAGAAAGGTAGAAGTATTGTCGGAGTATATTGTTCAGGAAGCCGCAAAAAGGCCAACAGGACGTGATGTAATGGAAGAAAAACTTGGAAGATTGGGTGCTAGTGCATATAGTCTTGAAGAAAGTGTTTATGAAATGGATGATGGGATATATGTACCTGTATCTGTTTTGAATGAAACAAGACGAAAAGCTGCCGACTTAATGGACGAGAAAAGAGCTCTTATTCATACCGAAAGAAAACCGGTTGAAACATTTAAGGAAGAGGAAAGAACTCTAAAGCCCTATGTAGCGGAAAGAAAAGTTTCGGTTACAGCTAGAACTATTTCGCAGGTTAAGGCCGCGCTTAGCGAAGGGGCTGACAGGATATACTTTAAGGGGTCAGAAAATTTAGAAGAGGTGCTTAGGCTTTCGGATAAGGTTGTATATTCTCCATTCAAGATATCGGGAGATGGAGAAATAAAAGAAATGCTCCTTCTTGTCAAGCGGCTTGGTTTAAAAGAAATTCAGCTTGGAAATATTGGGCAGATGCGTGCGCTTAGAGATTCCGGTATGATTATTCATGGGGATTTTTCGCTGAATACGGCAAACGACTATTCGCTTAGACTTTTGGAAGAAGCTTTTCCGGAGATTGGAAGCATTTGCCTTTCGCCAGAGATGAACCTAAGTCAGATAAGGGGGCTTTCGCCTTCTGCGGCAGACCAAGAAATGATAGTTTATGGAAGGCTGCCTGTTATGACACTCAATCACTGTCCTCTGAATAAAAGTTTTGGGCTTTGTTTGGAAAATGGATGCGAAAACAGAAAACTAAGCCTAAGGGATGCGAAGGGTTACGAATTCCCGATGAGGCTTAAGAATTGCCGGGCGGAAATTTTCAATTCAGTTAGAATACTTACGGCAGCTAGACTGCTTGAAAACCCGCCCGAAAATGTGAGCTATTGGCGAATGGAGCTTCTTGATGAAGACTTCGATACTGCTTGCAGGCTTATACGCTTTCATAAAAGGGCCATTGTAGATGGGGATACCGACTGGCAATATCTGGATGAATTAAAACAATCGGATTATACACGAGGCCATTTTTTCAAAGGTGGAGTATAGAGGAGGGGCAATGTGAACAAACGCGTTCTTGTTACACTTGAATACAATAAAATAATTGAACATATGAAGACATTTTGCTTCTCTGAAATGGGTAGAGACCGCTTGGGGGCAATAGAGCCTTGGTCTGATGCTAAAATTATAGAGAGCAAGCAGAAGGAAACAGCTGAGGCTTTTTCGATGATAATAAGAAGAGGACGCATGCCCTTCGGTGCATTCTATGATGTCAACAAGTATATACAGACGGCTAGGATTGGATCCTATCTTATTCCAAAACAGCTGCTTGAGGTTGCGGATTCTCTCCGTACAACTAGGCGGGTAAAGCAGTATATACAGGATGATACATATGACGGCATTCATGAAATACTTGACTCCATAGCCTCCGGAATTATATCAGCAAGGCATATTGAAGAAGAAATTGACAGATGTATAGAGGGCGAGGGAGAAATATCGGACCATGCAAGCCCTAAGCTTGCAAACATAAGAAGGGGAATAGAATCCAAAAACGATTCAATAAGGACTAGGCTTCAGGGCATAATCACGTCGCCGAACATACAGAAATATCTTCAGGATTCGCTAATTACAATAAGGGACGACCGTTTTTGCATTCCAGTTAAACAGGAATTTAGAAATCAGGTTCCGGGAATGATACACGACAGGTCATCAAGCGGATCGACGCTCTTTATTGAGCCTATGTCTGTTGTTAACATTAACAACGAATTGAAAGAACTCAAGCTAAAGGAAGAGGCTGAAATTGAGCGAATACTTTACGAAATCACGGCTCTTGTAGGTGAAGCGGCTGATTCGATAGTAAACAATCAGTCCCTTATGATCGAACTGGATATAATTTTTGCAAAGGCTAGGTATGCCTCTGAAATAAACGGTGTTGAGCCGATTATATCGACAGATGGTTTTACGCACATAAAAAAAGGAAGGCACCCATTGATACCGGCAAATGAAGTTGTTCCTACTGATGTTTGGATAGGGAAGGACTTCAAGACGCTTCTTATAACGGGACCGAATACGGGAGGGAAAACCGTAACCCTTAAAACCCTAGGACTATTGACCTTGATGGCGCAGTCCGGATTCCATATACCTTCAAACCATGGGACAAAAATAAATGTATATAGGGAAATATTTGCAGATATAGGGGATGAGCAGTCAATAGAGCAGAGCCTTAGCACATTCTCATCGCATATGAAAAACTTGATTGGAATATTAGCAAATGCCGGTTATGGAGACCTGGTACTTTTAGATGAGCTGGGAGCGGGGACGGACCCCACCGAAGGGGCGGCTCTTGCAATAGCGGTAATTGAGCATCTCTACGCTAAATCGGTAACGACGATAGCCACAACCCATTACAGTGAGCTTAAGCACTATGCACTTACAAAGGAAGGGGTTGAAAATGCATCGGTCGAATTTGATATAAAAACCCTAAGTCCTACATACCGATTGCTGATAGGTATTCCAGGCAAGTCAAACGCCTTTGAAATTTCAAGCAAGCTCGGTCTTACTGATAGCGTTATTGAAAAGGCCAAGAAATATCTAAAGCGCGAGAACATTGAATTCGAGGAAATACTGACAAAGATACAGGAAGACAGACAGACCGCCGAAGAGGACAGGGATGAGGCCTTGCGAATAAGGATAGAGGCGGAGAAGATGAAAAAAAGCTACAACGACAAGTATGGACGCCTTCAGGAACAAAGGGAAAAAGAACTCAACAAGGCTAAGGAAGAAGCTAGGAAGATAATTAAGGAAGCTAAAATTTCGGCTGAAGCTCTCATAAAGGAACTAAGGAAGGCGGGAAGTGCAAGCAGCAAGGAAGCAAACAAATTGATAGACGATACAAGAAAGGCCATTAAAGGCAAGCTTGAGGAGACATATGATGGAATGGGGGATGTGGCGGTAAATACAGAGATAAAGCCGGAAGACCTAAGACCTGGTCTGTCAGTCCTAATATTGACTATTAACCAGGAAGGCACAGTAGTGACTGCGCCTGATAGAAACGGAGATTTGACCGTACAAGCAGGCATAATGAAGATAAACGTCAACTACAAAAACCTCAAGCTTCTCGGAAAAGCCAAGGCAAGGATGGAATCTAGAATCCAAAATCTTACAAAGTCAAAGAGCTCATCAATAAGCCAGGAGATAGACATCCGCGGCACAAATGTGGAAGAGGCTATTTATGTAGTCGATAAGTATCTAGATGACGCCTCGCTTGCAAGGCTTCAGAATGTGAGAATCATACACGGAAAGGGAACCGGTCTTTTACGGCAGGGATTGCATGCTCATTTTAGGAAGCATCCACATGTGAAATCCTTCAAAGTTGGGGAATTCAATGAGGGTGGGATTGGAGTGACCGTTGTTGAAATCAAATAAAAAAATAATTGCAGTAAGTGCATGCCTTTTGGGAGTGCCCTGTAGATATGATGGAAAAGCATTTGGTCAAAACCTTGCAAGTATTTTGGATGATTATGAAATAGTGCCTATCTGCCCAGAGCAGCTGGGAGGGCTTCCCACACCTAGAACTCCATGTGAAATACAGGGAGGAGATGGGACTGATGTTCTTGTTGGCAAGGCGTATGTGATAGACAAGAAAGGGAATGACAGAACCGAGGCATTCGTAAAGGGGGCACTTGATGCTCTTAAAATAATAGAAGAAAAAGAAATATCAATTGCCGTTCTTAAATCGAGGAGCCCATCCTGTGGATCGGGAATTATTTACGCAGGATTATTTGATGGAAAACTTAAGGTAGGAGACGGAGTTCTTGCTGCATTGTTAAAAAAAATGGGTATAAAGATATATAATGAAGATACATGCTTAAACATAAAGGAGATGGATTTAAATGAAGAAGCATAGCAAGTTTATCCTTTTGATTTTGATTATAGCACTTGTGTCTGTGCTTGCTCTTGGATGCTCGTGCGAGGAAACAATGCCAGCAGAAGAATCCGGTGAAACTGAGGAAACGGGAGAGGAAGCTCCGGTGACCCCCGAAGAAAGAAAAATTTCATATGTGCTTTATTTGAAATATGCAGACAAGCCTTTTCTTTCAGCCGAAAGATTTCAGAAGACGCTTAAAGCTGATGATTTAAGGACGCCGATGGAAGTGGCTCTCGAAGAGCTTATGAATTATGAAGGTGATGGAACTTTTGTAAGCCCGATTCCTAAGGGGACAAAGCTTTTATCCTTGCTTGCAGGTGAAAAAACGATATCAGTCGATTTTTCAAAGGAATTTTTAGGAACAAATATACCCAAGGAAGATGCAAAGGTTATAATAGCGGCTATAGTAAATACATTGCTGTTCAACCAAGAAACTGCGGAATCCGTCGAAATCAAAGTTGAGGGGGAATTGCTCAAGGAGTTTAGCGGCTATTCATTCGAACCTCCGCTAGCTTTCTTAGAGGAAGAAATTTTCCCGGACAAATAGACTTGAAGACATTTGTAGTATGTGATAAATTTATTAGGTCCGAAGATATAAAGACAAACTGAAATGCTGGTCTGTATTCGAGGCCTAAAGGGGAGTGCGGAATGATTGATTTCAAAGGGAAAATAGTGCTTGGCTTAAGCGGATTGATTGAATCCATGGAGCCTAAAGAAATAGAAGGAATAATTGAAGTGCCGTCCGATTCCAATATGGGAGACTATGCTTTCCCATGCTTTAAATTGGCTAGGGTTTTCCGCAAAGCCCCGAATTTGATTGCGGAGGACATAGCAGGTAGATTCGGCGAACAGGACTATCTTGAGTCCGTTGTTTCATTAGGAGGATACATAAACTTTAAGATAGATAAAGAACTCTATGTTTCAGATGTGGTTGGCGAAGTGCTAAAGAAGAGGGACAAGTATGGTTCTTCGGATGAGGGCGCCGGAAAGAAAGTAATAGTTGAGTTTTCTTCTCCCAATATAGCAAAACCCTTCCATATAGGCCACATAAGAACCACGGTTATAGGGAATTCAATAAATAAAATATACAAATTTTTAGGCTATGATACCATTTCGGTTAATCATTTGGGAGACTATGGAACCCAGTTCGGAAAGCTTATTGTCGCTTTTTTGGCATGGGGCAATCGTGAAGTTGTTGAGAAGGATCCAATTAAGGAGTTGTTAAAGCTTTACATCCGTTTCCATGAAGAAGCGGAAAAGGATCCTGATCTTGAAGACCAAGCAAGGGAATGGTTTAAGAAGCTTGAGAACAACGACCAGGAGGCATCAAGGCTTTGGCAGTGGTTCCGCGAAGTTAGTCTTAAGGAATTTTCGAAAGTGTATGATTTACTAGACATTGAGTTTGATTCCTATGCCGGAGAAAGCTTTTACTCTGATAAGATGCCGGAAATTGTTGAATCCATGCGACAAAAGAACCTTCTCGAAATATCTAGAGGAGCAGAAATAGTAAACCTTGAAGACTACGGACTGCCGCCTGCTCTTATTACCAAGAGCGATGGATCTACGCTTTACATCACTAGGGACATAGCAGCTGCCAAGTATCGCAAGGAAACATACGATTTCTTTAGAAATATATATGTGGTTGGGTCTCAGCAAATTCTTCATTTCAACCAACTTAAAAAGATACTTGAATTGATGGGAAACAAGTGGGCCGAGGATTGTATTCACGTGCCTTTCGGAATGGTTGCGCTTGAAGATGGAACCATGTCCACAAGAAAAGGAAGGGTAGTATTTCTTGAAGACGTGCTTAAAAAAGCAGTTGAAAGAACCACTGAAATAATTGAAAACAAGAATCCTAATCTCGAAAATAAACTTGAAGTTGCCCGTCAGATAGGAATAGGGGCAATTATGTTCCAGGAATTGTCCAACAGCAGGGTAAAGGACTATGTTTTTTCCTGGGAAAAGACGCTTAGCTTTGAAGGTGAAACCGGACCTTATGTTCAATATACTCATGCAAGATGTGCAAGCCTTCTTAGCAAAGGAGGACCGCTTGAAACGGATTCCTTCGATGCGTCGATTCTGACAGATGATGTTTCAATGGAGATAACTCGGCATCTTAGCAAATTCAAAGAAACTGTAGCTGAGGCGGGAAGAAAATACGAGCCTGCAATCGTAAGCAGATTCGTTGTGGACTTGGCTCAATTGTTTAACCGCTTCTATCATGATCATTCTATAGTTGTGGATGACCCGAAAATTAGACAGGCAAGGCTTGTCTTGACCATGTGCGTAAAGCAGACACTTAAGAACGGCTTGGCTCTGTTGGGGATGCAGGCTCCGGAAAAAATGTAGATTTTTCATATCGCCAGGAATTTAACTAGTTATGGAAAATGCCCCATGCCGTTTTATTGCGGCATGGGGTTTCATGCTATAATGTAAAATGGAGAAGTCGCAAGTTAAGAGGAGGCAAAAAATGAAAGTTCTTTTAGTCGCTTTGAACTCACAATTCGTACACTCGTCACTTTCGATTCATTCGCTGTATTCGGCTGTGAGGGGAGAACCGGGTTTTGATATTTTAATGAAGGAATATACTATAAATCAGGAAGAAGACTATGTTCTTAGGGACTTGACTGGAGAAAAGCCCGATCTGATATGTTTTTCGTGTTATATATGGAACATAGAAATAGTTAGGCGGCTAACGCGCAACATAAAGAAAATTGATTCATCAATAAACATACTGCTCGGAGGCCCAGAAGTTTCCTATGCTGAGGATTGCGAAGGCTATGAATTGCCGGAGGCAGATTATGTTTTGCGGGGTGAGGGCGAGGAGAAGCTTCTGGATTTTTTAAGAGGCGATGTCAAGGAAGATAGTATTGAAATAATAGAGGATTTAAACTCACTTCCCTTTCCATATACCGAAGAGGAACTAATTGCGTCAAAGGATAAAATTCTTTATTACGAATCGTCCAGGGGTTGTCCCTACCGATGTAGCTACTGTCTTTCATCAATAATAAAAAAGACCCGTTACAAAGATATTGACATGGTAAAGAATGAAATGGACATCTTTCTGTTTCACAATGTTAAGCAGGTTAAATTTGTAGATAGGACATTCAATGCCAATGCGCCAAGGGCAGTTGCAATAATGGAATACCTTACCGAAAAGGACAATGGTCGCACGAATTTTCATTTTGAGATAAATGGCGATCTTATAGATAAGCCATTTATAGAAGCTGTTTCAGCTTCCAGAAAGGGACTATTTCAATTCGAAGTAGGGGTTCAAAGCACAAATCAAAATACGCTTAAAACAGTCAACAGAAAAACGGATTTCGAGCAATTGTCCTATTGGGTGAAAAAAATGATGGGAACCGGAAAAAGCCATGTGCATCTTGATCTTATTGCAGGACTTCCCCATGAGGACTACGCGAGCTTTAAAAAATCATTTAATGATGTTTACTCTATTGGGGGACACCATCTTCAACTTGGATTTCTTAAACTTTTGCCGGGAACAGAAATAAGAAAAAATGCAAAAAGCTTCGGCTATTCCTTTAAATCGGAACCACCCTATGAAGTACTTAAGACAAATGTACTTTCGCATAGAGATATCTCGAGGCTTAAATGCATTGAGGATGTACTTGAACGTTATGGAAATTCAGGTGGGTTCTTGCGCTCCATGGAATATTTCAAAGGGCTTTTTAATGGAGATGTTTTTGGATTTTACGAGAACTTTTCGAATTATTTAAAGGAGAACGGTTTTTTCGAAAGGGCGCATAGCAAGAGAAAGCTCTATGAATACCTATTTGATTACCATGATAGTCTTAAAATTGAAAAAGACACTCTACTTTTTTTGGAAATACTTAAATTTGACTATCTAAGACAAAAGCCGCAGACTCTTTTGCCGATTTTCAACATAAGTGGGCCTGAGGGATATAAAAATTTGTGCCATCAATTTCTACAGGAAGCGGATAATTTAAAAAAAGTTTTGCCTGCCTATGAAGGCTTGCCGGCAAAGAAAATAATCAACAAGGTTCATTTCGAACCCTTTGAATACAATGTTGACACATTTAAAAAGGAAATGACACATGTTTTATTTGACTATGAAAGCGAAAAAGGATTTATGGGGGAATCAGAATACCATTTCGTTTCATTAACTGAACCCAGGAAGGAAAAGACAAATGCCAATATTAAATGATATCTATTACACAAACAGAGAAGTACTTAAAAAAACGTTAAAGGCAATGACGGTGAATTGGAAAATATTTTTGGTGGGAATGGTATATTTCGTATTCTCGCTACTAATCTGGCAGGTAGCCGCAAAGGCATGGATTCTTTCGGGACTCATCATAGCGGTTTTTCAGAGCGCTGTTATATCTGATTTTCTTTATCTCATGGAGCAGATAATAAAAAAAGGTAAATTCACAATGAATGATTTCAAGGAAGGCTTCAAGGTATATATTTGGAAGGCATATAGCGTTCTCATTCTGTTCTGGTTCGTTCGTTATGGTCTAAGCCTTTTCCTCGGAAGGGTTTTATCAGCATCCATTGGAGGTATAAGCCTTTGGCTTATAATCGAAATCGTAATTTTTATGGCCCTCAATCCCTTGCCTGAGGTAATGTACCAGAAATATAATCAGGGATTTGATATGATTTCAGGAGCATTTGAATTTACAAAAGAAAATTGGATCGAGTGGTTTGTTCCAAATGTACTGATTGCAATAGTTCTTTACTGGATGTTTGGATTGGCAATGAAGCCCTTCTATGCAGTGTCCGGCATTTTTATAAGTGGCGCAGGAACGGTTATGCTTATTGCCGTATTGATTACATTGCCTCTAGTGTTTTCGTTTTTTATGATATACAGGGGATTTCTATTCAGAATTCTTGATCGTTCAACTAGAAGAAAAAGGCTTTATCAGTACAAGATAGGCCATGAAGAATAAGGAGGCTATCCCATGCAAGAAGCTATAAGAAAACGACTCAGGGGAAAACTTGACGAAGTGGTTTTTATAGAACTCAAAAAGGATATTCATATCCCAGGCAAAGAAGCAGTTCTAAGGAAGAACATCCCCATTCCAATTCCTGTTAAACGCCTTGCCAATAGGGTGACGCAAAATGATTATGATGACCTTTCAGTAAAGGAAATGACCGAAGGAATGGTCGCAGTGGTTGCAATCGATCCTGATTTTAGGCATAGGGAATACTACAAAAGCCTTTTGATGGGTCTTGACGAAGGCATGTCGAGAATTCTTACCGCAATAGCCATTAAGCATGCCGAGGAGAATAGGCTCGAAGATGCGTTTGTTTATTTTGAAACAGCGATTATTTTGGATGCATCAAATCTAGATGCTGCATATAATAAAGCTAAGGTCTGCGAAGCCCTTTCACGCGAGACGGTTGACACGGAGATGGCGATGGCGTGGGAGAATGAAGCCTTTGCGCTAATGGAAAAGCTGACAGTCGATTTTGCCGACTTCAATCTGCCCTACTATCATCTCGGCTTTCATTACTCCAATAGTGGGCTGTACAAGAAGGCAGAGCTTGCATGGGAGCATTTTATTGAAGGCTCCGATGATGAGAACAAAATAATGGAAGTTCAGGAAATGCTGATAAAGATAAGGGACCGAATAATCTTTGATGAGGGATACAATGAAGTCCTTGCAGGAGCCTTTGAAACGGGGCTAGAGAAACTGCTTAAACTCGAGGATGAAAATTCTTCCTGGTGGAATCTTCTGTTCTTCATAGCCTTGGCATACAGAAATCTTGGAAAAATAGAAACGGCTATTGAATATTTCGAGAGGGTTATACGCATAAAGCCGGATCAAGCAGAATCCCTTAATGAATTGGGTTTGTGTTATTCGATAATCGGCAACAAAAGCGAATCGGCGAGGTATTTCAAGAAGGCCCTAAATATGGATCCTGGAAATTCGGAAATTCTATGCAACAATGCAATGGCGCAAATGGAAATAGGAAACATGGATTTGGCGGAAACATACCTGAATAGTTCAATGGAGCTTAATCCGAATGATCCGGTGACCATTGCGTGCATGGATGAATTAAAAAAATTTAAAAATAATTAACAAAAGGGATTATAAAATATAAAAGATATATAATAAGTGTTGTGTGGTGTCAACGATGGTTTACATAGGTTGCGCCATATAAACACTTATTATTTTTTTTGTTGTTTATAAAGGCTTAAGTATGTTGGAAAAGCTAATGTAATTTATTGGCATGATATTTGCAAAACATATTAAGTAGAAATTACTATATTTTGAGAGGTGAGCTAATGATTAAAACATTGAATGAATTGCTTGAAAAAGCCAAAATGCAAGATAAAATGAAACTTTCTGTAGCGGCAGCGCAAGACGGAGAGGTGTTGGCGGCTGTTGTCGAGGCTGCTGAAATGGGTCTAATAGAGCCCATTCTAGTTGGAGATGAAAAGGCAATCAGAAACATAGCAGAAGAAAAAGGAATGAATTTAAAGGGTTATGAAATAATAGACGAGCATGATCTTGTGGAAATTGCAAGAAAAGCTGTTGCGCTAGTAAGCAGTGGGAAAGCCGACTTCGTAATGAAGGGGCTCATAGATACATCAATTTTACTAAAAGCTGTTCTGGACAAGGAAATCGGCCTTAGAACTGATAGTCAACTTAGCCATGTAATGCTTTACGAGGTTCCGGGCTATCATAAGTTTTTGTATTTAACAGATGGTGGAATGAACATGTATCCGGATGTGCCCACCAAGGCTAAAATAATAAAGAATGCAATAAAAGCAGCAGAGGCGTTGGGGAATAAAAACGTAAAGGTTGCATGTCTTGCTGCAAAAGAAAAGGTTAATCCTAAGATGCCGGCAACGGTTGATGCGGGCGAATTGAAAAAAATGGGACAAGAAGGCTTTTTCGGTGAAAATGCAATAGTGGAAGGGCCGATGGCTCTTGATTTGGCAATTTCAAAAGAATCTGCGGAGATAAAAAAATATGTAAGTCCCGTTGCTGGAGATGCAGATATACTATTAGTTCCAAACATAGAAATGGGTAACGGAATAGGAAAGACACTTAGTTACTTTGCATCGGCAAAGTCTGCTGGAGTCATAATGGGAGCCAGTGCTCCGGTAGTACTGGTTTCGAGAGCAGACACGCATGAAAATAAGCTCAATTCAATCGCGTTTGGCAGCGTGATTGCGGCATACAAATAGAAAAAGAGGAGAGTGAAAAGATGAAAGAATTGTTAACGGGCAATGAAGCGGTTGCAAGAGGTGCCTATGAAGCTGGAATTTCGTATGCGTCAGCATACCCGGGAACACCGAGTACTGAAATTCTTGAAAACATCGCACCCTACAAGAAAGAAATCGTAGCAGAATGGGCGCCAAATGAAAAGGTGGCTTTGGAGTCGGCAATAGGTGCATCTATTGCCGGAGCCAGATCATTAGCCGCAATGAAGCATGTTGGCGTAAATGTGGCGGCCGACCCGATGTTTACATATGGATACACAGGTGTTAATGGTGCAATGATTTTAGTTTCTGCTGATGATCCGGGTCTGCATTCATCTCAAAACGAGCAGGACAACAGGAATTACGCAAAATTTGCCAAGTTGGCGATGCTTGAGCCTTCCAATAGCCAGGAAGCCAAGGATATGATTAGAAATGCTATTGAAATCAGTGAAAAGTTCGACACAATGGTTTTCTATAGACTCACGACAAGAGTCTGCCATAGCAAAAGCATAGTCGAACTTAGTGAACGCACAGAGCTTGGAGCAAAGCCCTATGAAAAGAATATTCCTAAGTATGTTGCGGCTCCGGCAAATGCAAGAAAGCTACATGTGGTTCTTGAAGACAAGCTTAAAAAACTTGAAGCTTTTTCCAATGAGACACCACTTAACTTTATTGAATGGAATGACAAGAAAGTCGGAATTGTAACTTCAGGCGTAGCTTATCAGTATGCCAAGGATGTTTTTGGCGACACGGTATCCTATTTGAAAATAGGATTTTCTTTCCCACTTCCGATGGAAAAGATAAAAGCCTTTGCAAAAGAAGTCGATACTCTCTACGTAATCGAGGAGCTTGAGCCATTCATGGAAGAGCAAATGAAGGCGGCAGGAATCGAATGCATAGGAAAAGAAAAGATTCCGAATGTTGGAGAACTCAATCCCGATATTATAGCAAAAGCCCTTCTTGGAAAAGAGCGGGAAAAGATAGAGCCTTTGGATGACAAGATTGTTGGAAGGCCCCCGACAATGTGCGCAGGATGTCCCCACAGAGGATTTTTCTACGAGCTTAGCAAGAAGAAAAATATAATGGTAACTGGAGACATAGGATGTTACACATTGGGTTCCGCGGCTCCACTAAGTGCAATGGAAACATGCATATGCATGGGTGCCAGCATCAGCATGGGACATGGTGCGCAGAAGGCCTTTAACAGACACGGCGTCGAAAAAAGAGTTGTTGCGGTAATTGGTGACTCAACTTTCTTCCATTCAGGAATGACCGGTCTTCTTGATGTAGCGTACAACAATAGCAACACGGTTACAGTAATTCTTGACAACAGAATTACAGGAATGACCGGACATCAACAAAATCCGGGAACAGGTTTTACCCTGCAAGGAATGCCAACTAAGCAGGCAGACATACCGGCAATAGTAAAAGCCTTGGGAATTGAAAATATCAAGACCGTAAATCCCATAAAGCTTGACGAGATGAAAGCGGCGATTGATTGGGCTTTGGCAATAGACGGACCTTCGGTAATAATTACCAGATGGCCTTGTGTGCTCAAGAAACAATCATCTCAGGATGTTGAGGAGTTTGGAGATTATAAGAGCCTTTGCGTAGTGGATCCCGAAAAGTGCATTGGTTGTAAGATGTGTATAAATACAGGTTGCCCAGCTCTTACCTTTGACAAGAAAAACAAGAAGTCCGTAATCGACAAGAACCAATGTGTAGGCTGCGAAGTTTGCCTCCAAGTTTGTCCTGTTAAAGCAATTACAAAGGTGGGTGAATAATATGAAGGAAGTTAAAAATATACTGCTTGTCGGCGTTGGAGGACAGGGAACAATACTTGCCAGCAAAATCCTGTCAACAGGACTTGTTGATGCAGGCTATGATGTCAAAATGTCAGAAATTCATGGAATGGCCCAAAGGGGAGGGAGTGTTTCCACCCAAGTAAGATACGGAGAAAAAGTGTATTCTCCAATCATAGGATTGGGACAAGCCGACATACTTGCTGCATTTGAAAAAATGGAAGCCTGTAGATGGTTGGAATATTTGAAGCCGGGCGGAGCGCTTGTTGTGAACAACTACGAGATTCCACCAGTTCCAATTCAAATTGGCAAGGCTGACTATCCCGAAGGCATACTTGATGCTCTCGAAAAGAAAGCTAATACTACTGCCCTCGATGCAGTTGGAATTGCCAAAGAAATTGGCAACCCAAAGACCATGAATGTTGTTCTTCTCGGAGCGCTTGTAAAAGCTATGGGGATTACAGAAATTGATTGGGAAGGGGCAATAAGAAAAACTGTAAAGGAACGATTCATTGACATCAACATTTTAGCCTTCAACAAGGGTATGGAAATGGTAAAATAGGGCTTGGAAAAAGCTCTAAAGGGACTGTTCAAAAGAACAGTTCCTTTTTTCGGATAAAAGGCTTGTAATGAGTTCTCAATCTGCTATAATTAAAAGAAATAATTATGTATAAAAATGCATAAATATGCATTTAAATATATATTTTTTTGTCAAAAAGTTGGAGGTGCGATATGAAAGGCTATTTAATACTTGAAGATGGAACAAAATTCGAGGGCAATATTTTCGGTAAAAAGCGCAATTCTGTTGGGGAGGTCGTTTTCAATACCGGTATGACTGGATATCAGGAAACTCTGACGGATCCTTCATATTATGGTCAGATTGTAATACTTACCTATCCTCTCGTAGGAAATTATGGAATAACTCTTGATGACAACCAGTCGGAAAAACCGAAGGTAAGGGGATTCATTGTTAGAGAAGCTTCTGTAAATTATTCTAATTGGAGGGGAATGGAGTCAATTGATGAATACCTCAATAAGAATGACATTGTGGGACTAGAGGGAATAGATACAAGGGCGCTCACAAAAATAATTAGAGAAAAAGGAACTATGACAGGGAAAATAGTAGCATATGAAGATGGCGTCGATGTTATTGAAGAGTTGAAAGTCTTTGACAATTCCGATGCGGTCCATCAAGTGACAGCAAAATTCAACTATGATTTGATGCCTATTACGCCTAAGGTTGCTGTAGTCGATTATGGAATAAAGCGAAATATACTAAACGCCCTGGTGAATAGAAATGTACATGTCAGGGTATTTTCATGCCTAAATACAGCTGAGGAAATACTCGATTTTAATCCGGATGGGATTTTTCTTTCGAATGGACCGGGAGATCCGGCATTTCTTAAGGCGGAAATAGAAACGGTAAAAAAGCTAATAGGAAAGAAACCCATCTTTGGAATCTGCCTGGGTCATCAATTGCTTGCTCATGCCTTTGGAGGAGAAACAAAAAAAATGAAATACGGGCACAGGGGCTGCAACCATCCTGTTAAGGATCTTGCCAAGGACAGAGTTTTCATAACATCACAGAATCATGGATATGAGGTTGTTGCAGAAAGCCTTGACAAGAGCATACTTAAAATAACACATGTGAACATGAACGACAATACGGTTGAGGGCATGAGACATCTTTCCCTTCCGATATTCAGCGTGCAGTTTCACCCGGAGGCTTCACCAGGCCCGAGTGATTCGGATTATCTGTTCGACGAATTCTTAAACATGATCAAAAAGGAGAATAAACATGTCAATATATAAGGGTCTTGAAAAAGTAATGGTGATAGGTTCGGGGCCCATCATCATAGGGCAGGCAGCAGAATTCGACTACTCCGGCACTCAGGCCTGCAAGATTTTAAGGGAACATGGGCTTAAAGTTGTATTGGTAAACAGCAATCCCGCTACAATCATGACGGATAAGGAAATGGCAGACAGCGTTTACATCGAGCCTCTTACAGTGGAATTCCTTGAGAAGATAATCGCAAAGGAAAGACCTGATGGAGTATTGGTGGGAATGGGAGGACAGGTTGCCCTAAACCTCGCGCTTGAGCTTTGGAAGGCTGGCATACTGGACAAATACAATACGAAGCTTTTAGGGACAAACATAGATGCAATAGAAAAATCTGAGGACCGCGAGAAGTTTAAGCTAATGATGGAAAGCATAGGTGAACCTGTAATTGATGGAAGGATTGCAGCCTCTCTTCAGGAAGCAGTTTTGCAAGCCGATGAAATAGGATACCCCATAGTCGTGCGTCCTGCATATACGCTCGGTGGAACCGGCGGAGGGATTGCGGAAACCAGGGAAGAGCTTGAGAAAATTGTTCCCGTAGGTTTGGCATACAGCGCAGTCGGCCAGGTTCTTATAGAAAAAAGCGTTAAGGGCTGGAAAGAGATTGAGTACGAGATGATTCGTGATAACAAGGGGAATTGTATAACCGTTTGCAACATGGAAAACATAGATCCTGTTGGTATCCATACAGGAGACAGCATAGTCATAGCACCGTCTCAAACACTTAGCGACAAGGAATATCAAATGCTGAGGAATGCGTCCATAAAGATTGTGACCTCCCTTGGTATAAAGGGTGGCTGCAATGTTCAACTTGCTCTAAATCCATATAGCTTTGAATATAGGGTAATAGAGGTAAATCCGAGGGTTAGCCGTTCATCTGCGCTCGCTTCCAAGGCTACGGGATATCCAATTGCAAAGGTTGCCGCACAGATAGCAATAGGTCTTAATCTGGACGAGATTCCAAATGATGTTACAGGAAAGACGCTTGCATGCTTCGAACCTACGCTTGACTATTGCGTAATCAAGATTCCCAAGTGGCCATTCGATAAGTTTGAAACGGGAAACCGCACACTGGGTACCAAGATGATGGCCACGGGCGAAATAATGGCAATAGGAAACAGTTTTGAAAGTGCACTTCTTAAAGGCGTCAGGTCCCTTGAGATAGGTGTGTATTCTCTTGAAATTGAAAAGGCCGCTTCATTCAGCGATGACGAGGTTATCCAAAAGATACTCAAAAGCGACGACGAAAGGCTATTTTTCTTGGCGGAGCTTCTCAGAAGGGGATACGATACGGAATACCTATGGGAAATGACCGAGATAGACAGATTCTATCTCGAAAAAATACATGGAATTGTGAAGCTGGAAGAGGGATTAAAGAAAAAGCATCTGTCTGAAATAAGTGCAGATGAACTGCTTTCCCTAAAGAAAAAAGGCTTTGCCGATTTGGCGATAGCTTCCTTCACGAAATCGAAGGAGATGGAGGTATTCGAAAAACGCAAGAGCCTTGGCGTGATGCCGGTATTTAAGATGGTTGACACCTGCGGAGGAGAATTCGAGGCGCAGTCTCCCTACTACTACTCGACATACGATCCATACGACGAGGTAGTGGTAAGCGATCGCAAGAAAGTCATAGTAATAGGTTCCGGACCGATAAGGATAGGACAAGGAATAGAATTCGACTATTGCTCGGTACACGGCGTAATATCTCTCAAGAATATGGGCATTGAGTCCATCATAATAAACAACAACCCAGAAACGGTAAGCACTGATTTCGACACATCGGATAAGCTCTACTTTGAGCCTTTGACAGAAGAAGATGTAATGAACATCGTAATCAAAGAAAAACCCGACGGGGTCATATTGCAATATGGAGGACAGACAGCAATCAAGCTTGCCGAGCATATGGAGAAGATGGGAGTTAAAATACTCGGGAGCGGCTACGATTCCATAGATCGTTCCGAGGACAGGGAAAAATTCGAAGCTGTTTTGGAGAAACTTGACATAAAGAGGCCTTTAGGGAAAGGCGTTATGACAGTTGAGGAAGGACTAGAATTCACTAAAATCTGCGGATTCCCAGTTCTTATTCGCCCAAGCTACGTTTTAGGCGGAATGGGAATGGAAATCGCCTATGATGAATCCGAATGCAGGGAATGTTTGGAGAATGCATTTAGAAAGGACAATAAAAACCCCGTTCTAATAGACAAATACCTTAATGGAAAAGAAATTGAGGTTGATGCAATAGGAGACGGAAGAGACATACTCATTCCGGGTATAATGGAGCATCTCGAGAGAGCTGGCGTTCACTCGGGAGACAGTATATCCGTCTATCCGGCATTCAGCATAAGTGATGAAATTAAGAATAAGATAATAACTAATACAAAAAAGCTAGCCATGGAATTGAATGTTATTGGGCTAGTCAACGTACAGTATGTAGTTTACCAGGATGAGGTATATGTTATTGAGGTTAATCCCAGGGCATCTAGAACGGTTCCGTATATAAGCAAGGTAACAGGAATTCCTATGATTCGTTTGGCGACTGAAATTATGATGGGTGCGAAGCTCAAGGACTTGGGTTTTGGAACAGGGCTTTACAAGACAAGCGGATACTACGCTGTTAAAGTGCCTGTATTCTCCATGGAAAAATTGCCACAGACCGAAATTGCGCTTGGCCCCGAAATGAAATCAACGGGAGAGGCGTTGGGATTGGAAAAAGACCTGTACAAGGCTATATACAAGGGCCTCGTGGGATCAAGGCTCGAGCTTGGCAGCATAGGTAGGGTTTTGGTAAGCATATCCGACAACTATAAGGATGAGTTTGAAGCAATAGCATTCAAAATGAAAAAACTCGGATTTGAATTCTATGCCACTAAAGGGACAGGTAATTACCTCGAAAAACTCGGAATTGAGCACAATCATGTAGCAAAAATTGGCGAAGGCGAAACAAATGTGCTTTCACTCATACGAAATGAAAAGCTTACGCTTGTAATAAATATTCCAAGCAAGGGAAGAAACAGTCTCACCGAGGGCTTCCACATAAGAAGAACCTCAATAGAAAATAGGGTTCCCTGCATTACGTCGCTTGATACATTGAATTATGTATTGGACATATGGGAGCGGGACATAAGCTATAAAGACGTTGAAGTGTACGATATAACGAAGATATAGTAAGAGAAAAGTAGAAAGTGGAAAGTGGAAAGCAAAGACAAAAGAACGGAACAGCAAAAAAAGATTAAAGAAATAGAATGAATTCTCAATTTGAACGGTGCATTAAACTGTACAAGTTTCAAAAAGAACAAGAAAGAAAAACAAAAAATTCTAAAAGCAAGGAATAAGAAAAGCTGCCTTGAAATTCAAAGGCAGCTTTTGCATGCTATAAAGATATTTTAGGCAATTGTTTTTTCTTTTATTTTTCATATTTTACTTGCTACTTTCCACTTTCCACTGGAGTTAGCCAGCAGCTTGTGCTGCTGACTAACTCCTATAGTCGCCGTTTATCCGCACATAATCATAACTCAAATCGCATCCCCATGCCTTTGCAGAGAAACTCCCGTCATTTAGTTTGACGTGTATGATTACGGTTTCGTTCTTCAATATTTCCTCTGCGAGGTCTTCATTAAAAATGACGCCTTCACCTTTTTTAACAAGTTGAACCTTTTTTCCGCCACCTTCAAAAATCAAATCAAGATTGCCGGCATCGAAGTTTTTTCCAGAGTATCCCATGGCGCAAAGAATTCTCCCCCAGTTTGCGTCATTTCCAAAAAAGGCCGCTTTCACCAGGCTTGATGTGATAATGGATTTGGCAAGGCAATTGGCAGATTCTTGGCTAAAGCCTCCCGTCAAATTTACTTCAATAAGCTTGGTTGCACCTTCTCCATCCTTTGCAATCTGCATCGCCAACTCAATGCATACAATTTTAAGGGCTTCCTTGAAAATGTAGTAGTTGGGGTCTTCTACATCGATAGATGCATTTTCTGCGCTTCCGTTTGCAAGAACAATTGCCGTGTCATTGGTGCTTGTATCTCCGTCGACTGAAATCATGTTAAATGATACGTTGGCACATTCTATTAGCGCTTTCTTTAGCAATTCGCTTTCTATAACTGCATCGGTGAGAATGAAAGAAAGCATTGTGCCCATATTCGGATGAATCATTCCAGAGCCTTTTGCCATTCCGCTTATTACAACTCTCTCGCCTCCAATCATGAAATCTACCGAAACCTCTTTCTTAAAGGTGTCGGTTGTCATTATTGCTTCGGCTACGTCTGAGAAGTTTGAAACGTCAAGACCCTCGGTAAGCGGTTTAATGTTTGGAATAATTATGTCCATGGGAAGAGGCACACCTATCACTCCGGTTGAGGCAAGAAGAACCTCTTCCGTGTCTATTTCCATTGCCTCCGAAACAAGGGAAATCATCTTCTTGGCATCATCAATGCCCTGTTTTCCTGTGCATGCGTTTGCATTTCCGCTGTTTACAAGAATGGAGTGTATTTTTCTAGAGGCTATGTTGTTCATGCTTATTAAAACAGGAGCTGCTTTGACGGTATTTTTTGTAAAAACACCTGCTGCGTGGGCTGGCTTTGCGCTGTAAATTAGACACATGTCTTTTTTGCTGCTTCCTTTTTTAATGCCGCAGGCAAGAGCGGATGCAGTAAAACCTTTTATTGGAATAAACTTATTGTATTTATTCATATTTCTACCTCCCTATGGCGCCATTGGCGCGAAATCCAGTCCTGCTTTTTCATCATACCCACACATCAGATTCATATTTTGGACAGCCTGGCTTGCTGCACCTTTCATTAGATTGTCGATTGCAGAGACTGCGATTAAAGAAGATGAATCTTCATCAACAGCTAAGCCTATGTCGCAGTAGTTTGACTGCCTAACATTCCTAGTTTGAGGCAGCATGCCGTTTTCCAAAACACGCACGAAGGGTTTGCCTTCATAATAGCGTTTGTATATATCCGTCATTTCTTTTGTGCCTATATTTTTCTTTAGCTTGGCATAGCAGGTTGATAGGATGCCACGGTTCATTGGAACAAGATGTGGTGTGAAGATGACCTTTGCGGGTTTCCCACCGAGCAGGCTAAGCTCCTGAGCAATCTCCGGAGTGTGTCTGTGGCTGAATAGCCCATAGGCTTTTACGCTTTCATTGACCTCGCAATAAAGATTTGCCGTATTGGCGCTTCTTCCGGCTCCGGACACCCCGGATTTTGCATCTACAATTATATCGCTTTCAATAAGCCCTGCATCCATAGCAGGGGCTAATGCGAGTATGGATGCGGTTGGATAGCATCCTGGATTTGCAACATATGAGGCCTTTTTAATTGACTCTACATGAATCTCTGGAAGGCCGAATTCAAAGTCTTTTATGAGACAGCTCATTTCATGTGGAGTTTTGTACCATTTTTCATATACATTTGGGTCATTTAATCTGAAATCGGCACTCAAGTCAATAATTTTGATATTGGGATTTACGCTTAACAGCTGCTTTACCATGCTCATTGAACTTTTGTGGGGAAGAGCTAGGAAAACAAGGTCTGTATCCAAGATAAGTGAAGGGTTGATATTTGAAGTGTCGATACACTCAAAATCTACCAAACCATTCATATTTGAATATATGTCAGAGTACTTTATTCCTTTGAAGCTTCGAGAAGTGACAAAGGATAAATTGACATTCGGATGATGCTTTATAAGCCAAACAAGGTTTTGCCCCGCATAGCCTGTTGCTCCCATAATTCCTATTCTCAATATACTCACCTCATTTGAATTTGATTTCTTATTATTATACAAAATAATGAATAATATTGCAAGAATAATGCGTAAAAGTATTGCATAAATATAAATTACTATGTATAATAATAAGAAATATTGAAAGTAAGAGGAAATGAAAAAATGAAATCATCTACAGAAAAGGCAAGAATCTTAACAGAAGCCCTGCCTTATATTCAAAAATTTCATGATAAAACATTTGTAATAAAATTCGGTGGAAGCATAATGAGAAACAATAAGGCGAAACAGGCTTTCATAGAAGACATTGTTTTGCTTAATCTGGTAGGAATAAAGATTATAATTGTCCACGGTGGCGGACCGGAAATTACGGAACGCATAGATAAAATTGGAATAAAAACTGAATTCGTCGATGGCCTCAGAAAAACAGACGGAGAAGTCATAAAGGAAGCCGAAATGATTCTTGCCGGATCAATAAACAAGGAAATAGCATATTTGGTCAACAGTATGGGGGGAAGAGGCGTTGGACTTTCAGGGAAAGACGGAAATCTGATAAAAGCCCGAAAGAAAATAATATACAGGGGCGATAGGGAAATAGATCTCGGATACGTGGGTGATGTCGAGAAAATAGACAAGAAGTTGCTCGAAGACCTGATAGGTTTGTCATACATACCTATCATAGCCCCCATCGGATTCGGGGATGACGGTGACACCTACAATATAAATGCGGATTTTGTGGCATCGGCTGTAAGTTCGGAGCTTAAAGCCGAAAAGCTGCTTCTCATGACTGATGTGGAAGGATTATACAAGGACTTTGAGAACAAGAGTGGCTTTATAACAGCCATGACAGCTATCGAAGCAAAAAAGCTTATTGATTCAAAAGCGATTATTGGAGGAATGCTTCCTAAGCTTTCGTGCTCGGTGCAGGCGGTTGAAAACGGCACTAAAAATGTGCATATACTTGATGGAAGAGTGGAACATTCATTGCTTATAGAAGTGTTGACGGACAAAGGTATTGGGACAATGATACATGGAGGGGATGCAAAATGAACAACGACAAACAGATGTACACAGGCAAAAGATTCAACCTTACAATAGAAAAAGGCAAGGGAACATATGTATACGATGTGGATGGAAGAGAATATCTTGATTTTACAGCGGGATATGCGGTTAACTCTCTCGGCCACTGCAATGAAATAATGATAAATGCGCTCAAGGAACAGAGTCAAAAAATATTTCACATATCCGATATAGTATGGAATCCCATTCAGACGAAACTGGCAAATTTCCTAGTTGAAAAAAGCGGAATGGATTCAATATTCATTGGGAATAGCGGAGCAGAGGCCATAGATGGGGCCATAAAGCTGGCGAAAAAATACGGGAATACGGTTTCAGAAGGAAATGAAAAATATGAAATAATATCCATGGTAAACGCATTCCACGGAAGGACAGTAGGTTCTACATCAATAACAGGTAAAGAAAAATATAAGAAACCCTTTTATCCTTTGCTTCCCGGAACAAAGAACCTTCCGCTAAACGATATTGAGGCACTTGAAGAAGCGATGAGCAGCAAGGTGTGCGCGGTGGTAATTGAACCAATTCAAGGGGAGGGTGGAGTTGTTCCATCAACTGTTGAATTTTTAGAGGCAGCCAGAACATTATGTGATAAGTTTGACGCGCTTCTAATATTTGATGAAGTGCAGTGTGGAATGGGTAGAATAGGCGAACTCTTTGCATATAATTTCTTCGGGATAAAACCGGACATAGTGTGCATTGCCAAGGGCTTGGGAGGAGGATTTCCAATAGGGGCGCTCCTTTCAAACAAAAGGGCAGACCTTTTTGAGCCGGGAGACCATGGAAGTACCTTCGGAGGGAATCCTCTGGCCTGTGCGGTTTCATACGCGGTTATGCAGGAAATTTCCAAAGAGGGCTTCCTAAAAGATGTTAAAGAGAAGGGCGAATACTTTAAAAAGAGCTTCGCGGAAAAGGCAAAGGGAATGGATTTTGACTACGAGCTTAGAGGAGAGGGCCTTCTTATTGGAATGGACCTAGGTAAGAGCCCTGCCGAACTTGTAAACCAATGCATAAAGAACGGCCTCTTGATAATCGGAGCGGGGGAAACAGTTTTAAGAGTAATACCTCCCTTGACAGTATCAAAAGAGGAACTGGATAAGGGAATTGACATTATTATTAAATCAATAGCGGAACTATCCAATTGAAAGGAGCAAAAATGATGATAACAGTATTATCCCAAAAATGCATTGAAAAGGCCGATATTGCTTCCTTCCTAAGCTTCAATCCTGACGGATATGTTCATATAGAACCCAGCATAAAGAATGTGAATATAATTGATTTGGGACTCGGCAAGGATACAGTAAATAAGGTTGCAGGCAAAAACTACAGCGTAAACGTATTCAATAAAAATTTTAATCCGGAATTAATGCTTTCGCTTAAAAGCGATTGCATTGTGATAAGCAATGGTATTGTAGATGCAAAAGAATATGAAACAATAAAGGCAAACCTAATAAAAATAATAGGAAAGAAAAAAATTGTTGGATTTGGATTAGGGGAAAAAGTACTTGCAGATGCAGCAGAAGAAATGGATATAATTTTTGATGAATCCTCCAAAATCTATGGCTCAGAGAACTTTGAAATGGAAATGATTTAGGGGGAATATTAAAGATATGTGGTAAAAGCCAAAAAATCTTAAGATTTTTTGGCTTTTATCTTGACACCTAAAGGTAAATGAATTATCATATTTAATTGTGAGCAACATGTAAATGAACAAAAAAAGGATTTGACACAGTGTTGTTTTCGTGATAGTATTATAAAGCGCTCTTGAGATGGGGTAAATGCACTTGACATGGCGCAAAGCAAGTGAAATAGCGGTCTTTGAAAACTGAACAGTAAGAGAG
>CAZTZB010000008.1:0-39426 GCA_964617505.1 uncultured Peptostreptococcaceae bacterium
AAAAGAGTGTTTACGATTATTCTTAAGCGCAAACACTCCTTTTCATGATCATTTCTTTAACTAATTTTATTTATTTTTCCCCGGTTTCCAAATACCTATTTATTTCACCTATGGTCATTCCATCAATCCCAAGTCTCTTGAGAGTTCTTCCATCTTCCCTAAGATTCTTCTTTAAAAGAAAGCCTCCCATGGAGATCACAGTATCCATGCGCTCAGTTCCAACATTCCCTAGACTTCCCAATTCCACCATGGGAAACAGTCCCATAGGAATATCTTCGAGCAAGAATCTCGTATCCACTCTATTTGGACCGGAAATTTCTTCGTACGCTTTCGTGTTCCGTACGGCCTCTGTTAGATTTTCTCCTTCAGCAGCGTACTCCAAAACATACCACTCCATTATGGACTTGAGCTCAAGCCCAAAAGCCTTGCCCACAGCGAGTCTCTCTGTATCTATTTGAACTGCAAAATCCCCTATTGTCGGGGTAATACCATCCCAATAATACTTCCATTCTCTTCCCGACTCTATCATTGAAGTATTTAATATACTCGGTCCCGGATGAACAACCGGATTCAGATTTTCAAGGCTCGTATGCAGTACATTCTTTCCTGGGTACATCATTGGGAATCCTTTTCTTATGCTTTCAAGAACATAGGCCGTTTCCTTTGATGGAATAGCCGCTACCATCATTTCTTCTTTCATCCCAAGGATCTTTACCCTTCCAGTTTCTACGAGTCTGGCGGCAAATATTAGGGACATCGCTTCGCATACAAGAACATCCGCAGTGCAGCCTTCATCCTCAAAAATCTTTTTAAATTCCAAAGCGCCACCCGTTGAGCCCGGGTGGACAAATACAATCTGCCCATCCTTAAGGTGACCGGCAAGATTCTCGGCTATTGCTTTATGGGCTAGAGCTGGAGCAACAACCATAACTATGTCCGCTCCGTCAAGCGCCTTTTTAATGTCCAATGTAGCAAATTCTATTTCACCGAATCCCTCTACACAACCTTCAACCTCTATACCCTTCTTTTTGTTGAGTGCTTTTACCGTATCGGGGGCAACGTCAAACAGCCTAACAGGGAAGCCCTTTATCGCCAAATATCCGGCCGTAGCATGGCCACCGTTGCCGCCACCGATGACAGCCCAGCAGAGCTTTCTTTCTTTATTCGTGTTCATATATGTCCTCCTTATAAAATATGTTTATTTGTCCTACATTTAATATATATTTTAAAACACTTTTAGTCAAATTCAAACTATTAAGAAAAAACGATTTATTAAAAAAATTGTCATATATCCCTTTTCGTTTTATAATAAACAAGAATCCATAAAAAAAAGGAGATTCCGCAATGTCTAAAGACCCAGTCATCAAGGACTTGATTAACGATTTTGAAAGTATGAAAAAAAAAAATATGGCTCCATGTTTTTCGGATATGGAACCGCTATTTCTTGACTATAAGCACAAGGAATTTTTCACCGCCGCCTTTCCTGTACTTGAAAGATATTTGAACCCTCGTAAAACGATGCAAGGGGGCTTCATAACCGCGGCATTCGACAACGCTTTTGGGGCTCTCGCATACTATTCCTACAATCATATTTTAATGGCGTCTATTGACATAAACACAAGTTTCCACTATCCAATTTATAAAGATGACGAATTGATTGTAACCACAAGGATGATTTCCATGGGCAATACAATAGTCAGCATGAGGGGAGAAGCCGTTGACAAAAGCGGAAAGCTCATTGCTACCGCAACAACAAACATGCTTGTATTGAAGTAAAAATTTCATATAAAGTCAGCACATGACAAGGGCCCTGTATCCTTAATTGGAATACAGTGCCTTTATTTATTAAAATTCTCAGGGACGGTACTTGACAAATAATATCTTTTAGTATATTTTATTTATTGAGGTGATGTTAGTGGCAAGAAAGGCAAGAGAAAAAATCCCGTTCGGAACGTATCTAATTGAGCAATCCTGCATCGAATGCAATAGCTTGTTTGAATCCGATGCAGACCGTCAAGAATTTCTTGAGGTGCTTTTTAAAAAAAAATTGCAGTTTCAGTTCAAGATATATGGCTATTGTTTAGCAAACAAGCAAAGCTACAAACTTGTACTATATGACAATGGAAGCGATATTTCAAAGATAATGAAATCTATAAATATAAGCTATGCCTATTGCATTAGGGAACGTGGTAAAATTTTCAGGGATCGCTATAAGAGCACTCTTATAAAGTCACCTGAAAATCTTCGTGAAATTATAGAACATCTGAATGGAAATAAACCCTGCTGTGATTTCACTTCTGTTTTAACCGAAACACTTTTGAGCGAGGACATATATTTTACTCCTGCCGAAAGCAAAATGGAAAATATCCTCACTTTCGATACTGAAAGCAAGAGACCTTGTCTTGATGTTAATCCATCATGCAAGAATAGAGACAACTGCATATGCACTCTTGATAAAGCAGTGGAATTTATAGAAAAAGCCGCGCAAATGCATGGCGTCACCCTAGAAGAGCTTTTATTGGACAAGAAGCGCAGAAATATGGAACTCTTGAACCTTAGAAAAAGAACAACGCTGTCGTTAAAGCAGATAGGCGCCCTTTTCGGTGGTCTTAGCGAATCGGCAGTTTGCAAAATTATTAGTAGAAATGGAAAGGATGGGGAAAAATAAAATGGGATTAAGTTTTAATTTAGGTGCAATAGCAAAAGGGAATGAGCTGAATACAGAAAGGCTTTACGACACAATCATTATTGGAGGTGGCCCTGCCGGACTCAGCGCTGCGCTTTACGCTAAAAGAAAGGGAATGGTAACGGGCATTATCGCGGGCCAAATAGGTGGACAGGTACTCGATACCTCCTCTGTAGAAAACTATCTTGGATTTGAGAGTGTTTCAGGACAAGACTTGATGCAAAGCTTTGAAGAACATTTAAAGGGATATGAAATTCCTACAACAAGAGGAACTTTGGTCGAATCCATAGAGGATGGCGTAGACTTTAAAAAAATTTATACCGATAATGAAAAAATTTTTAAGGCTAGGTCAGTCATTATTTCCACTGGAAGCAAACCAAGAATGCTTGGCGTACCCGGTGAAAAGGAATTTTTGGGCAAGGGTGTAGCCTACTGCGCGATATGCGACGGACCACTTTTCCAAGGCCTTGATGTAATTGTCTCTGGAGGTGGAAATTCCGCAGTCGAGGCCGCAATTGACCTTGCCAAGATAGCAAGTACTGTCAAGATAGTTCACAGAAGTCAATTCAGGGCCGACCAAGTCCTAATAGACAGACTAGAGCAACTTGAGAATGTGGAGATTCATCTTATGACTGAGATAAGAGAAATACGCGGTGAAAGACTGCTCACACACATTGTAGCTTTCGACAAAAATTTAGACAAGGAAATAGAAATTGCTGCAAACGGTCTTTTTGTAGAGATAGGCTACCTACCAAAGAGCGAGGTTTTCAACGGTTTGGTGGAAATGAATGAAAGAAAAGAAATAATTGTAGATGAAAAGGCAAATACGAGCGCAAAGGGAATCTTTGCAGCAGGTGATGTAACTAACGGAGCTTACAAGCAAATCATAATATCTGCAGCAGAAGGCGCAACGGCCGCTCTAAGCGCAAACGACTATGTAAACAAACTTTAAAACAATAAAAAAAATGGAGGATTACTATTATGGCTTTTTTAAATGAAGATATCAGTAAGCAAATCAAGGCAGTTTTTGAACCAATGAAGAAAAATGTAAACATCGCTCTATTTGTTGACAAAACGGGCTGTGAATCATGTGATGATGCCCGAGGATACATGGAGGAAATGGCAGCCCTTAGCGACAAGCTTTCTCTTACGGTATACGATGTAGTAAGCGACAAGGAAAAAGCAATGGAATTAGGCGTTACTCTTACTCCTTCAATTCTACTTCTTGACAGTGAAAACAAAGACAATGGAGTAAAATTCAACGGAATCCCTGCCGGTCATGAGATAAACTCCTTCATATCAGGCATATTGAATGTCTCCGGAGCCGGAGAAGAATTGCCGGAGGAAATGGTGCGAAGAATCGAAAGTATCGATAAACCTGTAAACATTAAGGTCTTCGTAACCTTGGGTTGCCCCCATTGTCCAGGCGCCGTTTCAAAGGCCCACAAAATTGCTCTTCTAAACCCCAATGTCAAGGCAGAGATGATTGAGGCCAACACCTTTGATGAGCTTTCTCAAAAGTTCAATGTCAGTGGGGTTCCTAAAATTGTCTTCAATGACGGCGTCGATCTTTTGGGTGACCAACCTTTGGATGCATTCCTAAATACTATGGAAACCCTTTAGAAATACTTTTAGGAAATATAATCCGTCGATATTAAAATAAATAACTTTATGCCATATATGAAATAAAAGAGCCTTCGCTTGCAACCCCGCGAAGGCCTTCTTTTTAAACATCAACTATAGTACAAGCATATTCTTGCGCGATTTCTATTCTATTCCAAAATCCTTCATGATCGTGAGAAATGCCTCTATTGTAAGCTTTTTAGCGAATATTTCTTTAAAGCTATAGCTTTTTTCTTTGCCTTCATTCCTAAGGTTCGCAAGCTCTTTTGGAAGCTCCTCTTTCTGATGCAGCATTTCTCCAAGCAGATTCTCAAATTTAGCAAGCCTATCGATTGCTTCTCCGCTATACCCGCCCTTTTGTTTTCCATCAATATGTTTTGATAGATATATATCCGTCCCTTCAATCAATTCGGTCAATCTGTCCATGGCTTACTCCTCAAGTAATATTTTCTCAGGAAATAGTACTGCCCTTTATTGCCTTACCTACTAAATTTATAGCCCCTGTGTATATTGATTAGATCTCTCAAAACGGAGGCTCCGGCCGGTCTAACACCCGATGCCCCGCCAATGATTGTTAAGTCGCCAAGTCCGTCCGAGCCATATCTGACTGCTTTGTTTTTTCCGTCTACCCCGTAAAGAGAGTGGCCCGAGTCAAGTCTTTCAAGCCGAACGCTCATTATTATTTGCCCATCTTTTTTTACCGTTTTGCCGACTAGCTTGAATTTCTTGCCTTCAGCTAGACACGCATCCACATCCGCTTGTTTTATTTTAGTAATCCCTTCTACGCTTATGTCCTCTAATGTTTTATCCTCATTCATAAGTACATTGGTTAAAATTAAAAGTTTAGAGGCAGTATCCCAACCCTCTACGTCAAGGGTCGGATCGGTTTCAGCAATACCAATTTTCTGTGCCTCTTTAAGGGCTTCTTGGTAGTCGACTTTTTTATTTTCCATTTCATTTATTATGAAATTTGTCGTCCCATTAAGGACTCCTTCTATGGAAAGTATTTCAGATCCTGCCAAGTCCATCATTCCTCCATTGATTGAAGGAAGGGCTCCACCGGTAGTACATCCAATTCCGAGCTGCACTCCATTTTTAACCGCTAAATCATTCAGTTTCTTATATGCGAGCAGTATTGGACCCTTATTGGATGTAATTACATGAATTCCGCTCTCAAGCGATTTTGTTATATGGGTCATCCCCGGTTCTCCGGTTTTTTTATTTGTAGGTGTCATTTCAACAAGGACATCCACATCCTTGTTTTTAAGCATTCTCTCAAGGGAAAGTTCTTTGCTTCCGCCTTTGGGATATTTGGATATGTCCCTTTCATTCGCAGAAAATTTCAATAGATCCATGCAATCGATACCCTCGGGGTTATACACCCCGCCGCTCGAATTCATGATATAGCAGATTTTCGCGTCTAGTCCTTCTTGAATAAGCATTTCTTTTTTTTCTTCGATAAGCTGCATGAAAGCTCTTCCAACTCCACCAAAACCAATAACTGCAATATTCATTAAATCCTCCTTCTTTTTACATAGACAAAGCCTACCCCTTGATTATAGCAAAAGCTCTAGCTTTTTCTCTTTTGTCTCTTAAGAGTGACATTTTATACTTCAAAATGAAATTTACTTTTTCAATTCACCAAATCAATCTTTAATTTTTACGATTAGTTCAATTTCTACAGCAGCGTTTCCAGGCAAAGAATTAACACCTATAGCTGATCTGGCATGTTTCCCAGCTTCTCCAAAAATTTGCTCTAATAATTCAGATGCACCATTTATAACTATAGATTGTTCAGTAAAATCTTCTGAGGAATTTACAAAACCAGTCAATTTCACAATTTTTTCTACCTTATCCAAGTCAAATATGATGTCTTTTATCGCGCTGATAGATCTCAATACACAAATTTTTGAGGCTTCATACCCTTCAATTGTAGATAGATCTCTTCCAAGCTTTCCTTTATATAGCAACTTCACTCCATCTTTTGGCGTTTGTCCCGATACATATACATATTCTCCACTCTGAACTGCCGGGACATATATTGCCCCAGGTTTTGGCGGCGAGGGAAGACTGATTTTCAATTCTTTTAATCTGTTTTCTATTATCATTTTTTATCTCCTTTCTACCATCAATACTTATTTTAAGTTTACTCTACTATTTTCTTCTATTCATGTATTGAATTATTACTAATTGCATAATAGCTAGAAACATTTAAGTTTAGAGTAATAAATTACACTAAACTTAAAATTTCTAGCTATAGAAGTTGATTGTTCATTTATTTTAGTCTTATTACGCTACCGTTGCTTTTGTATGTTTTCTTTTTTGTAGAAGATATCCAACAACCAGGATTCCCATAGCTGCTAGATTCAAATAACGATTTGTTGTAAGTAGCATTAATCCTCCAGCAAAGAATAGTAATCTCTCGATAATATGCATTTTGCTGGTAAAGAATCCAGTTAATGCTGCAGATATAGCAATAACTCCAATTAACGCAGTAACAATTGCAAATATTAATTTGAATGGAGTTACATCAATCAAGAGCAATACCGGGCTATAAACAAATATATAGGGTATAATAAATGCTACTATGGCTAGCCTTGATGCTTGTACTCCCGTTCGAATTGGTTCTGATTTAGCTATTCCTGAAGCAGCTATCGCAGCTAATGCTACAGGCGGAGTTACGTCTGCTATTATTCCAAAATAAAAAACAAACAAATGCGCTGCTATCATAGGTACTTCTAATAATAATAACGCCGGCGCAACTATTGTTGATGTTATAACATAGTTGGCTGTGGTTGGTACTCCAATCCCTAATATTAAGGACGTAAGCATTGCAAATATTAATGTCATAAAGAGTTTGCCATTAGCTAGACTTACTAATATTGACCCCATTTTTAATCCTAAGCCAGTTTGTGTAACTACTCCTATAATAATCCCTGCACATGCAGTTGCTGCTACAACAGTGATTGCACTTCTTGCTCCCATAATTAGACCATCGAAAATATCCATTAAACTTAACCTGGTCTTCTTGCTAAAAGCCGATACAATGATTGCTGAAGCAATGGCTCCTAGTGCTGCTCTAATAGGAGTATATCCTGCTATTAACAAATACATTACTATGACAATAGGAAGCATTAAATGCCCTCTTGTTTTTAATACATGCATTAATTTAGGCAGTTCGTCTTTTGGCATTCCTTTAAGTCCTAATTTTTTTGCTTCAAAATGCACGCCACCCCAAACTCCAAAATAATATAATAAAGCTGGTAATGCTGCTGCACCAATTATTTTAATATAAGGGATAGCTGTAAATTCGGCCATTAGAAAGGCTGCCGCACCCATTATTGGCGGCATTAATTGGCCACCCGTCGATGCTGTAGCTTCTACTGCTCCTGCAAATTCCGCTTTATAGCCTAGTCTTTTCATCATTGGAATTGTAAAGCTGCCTGTAGCTGCAACGTTTGCAACAGAACTACCTGACAAAGTTCCCATTGTAGCACTTGATAATACTGCTACCTTTGCGGGTCCCCCAACAGCGCCACCGGCAACTGCATTAGATAAATCAATAAAAAATTCTCCCATTCCTGTCTTTTCAAGAAATGCACCGAAAAGCAAAAACATGAATATAAAAGTAGATGATACCCCAATTGGAATTCCTAATATTCCCTCCGGTGTAAAAAATAATTGTTGAACCAAATCATCCGGAGCAATACCCCTATGCGCCAATTGCCCAGGTAAATTTCTTCCAAAAATAGCATATGCCATAAAAACTATAGCAATTATGACCATTGGCCAACCTACTACACGTCTTGTTCCTTCAAGCACAAGTAAAATTGCAATTATACCTACAATTAAATCAAGTGTATTAACTCTACCAGCTCTGAAAACCAATTGTTTATAATTAACAAGTATATATAAACAAACACCTGCTGCTAAAATTGCCAATATTACATCTAAAAGATGTAGTTTTGTTTTAGAAAAACTCTGCATAGAAGGATAAAGCAAATAAACCAATGATAATCCAAAGCCTAAATGAATTGATCTTTGAATCATTGCATCTAATGCCCCAAAGATACCTGTATATAACTGAAATAATGAAAATGAAAGAAGTATTAAAATCAAAATTTTGTTTTGCATGCCACTTAAGACCCTAAAGTTTGACCCTTTGTCATATTTTTTTAGAACCTCTGCTGCATCGGCGCTACTACTATTAATCATTTCGTCTTTTATATCTTTTGCCAATTTTATCACCTTCCTGATTTTTATAGGATTTTATGTTTATTTCCTATTTTAATTATATATTTTTCTATCGGATAAAGTTTGATTGAATTTGTATCTTCATTCAAAAAATCTATAATGTCAAATACCTGGTCCTTTATTGTTATCTTATGATCTGGAATAGGAGATATAGTCATATCAAACTCTTTAAAAGTCTTATTTAATACATAAACAAATTTACCATTTTCTATCGTAAAATTTTCAGGATGATCAATAGTTGGTGACCCCACTCCAAATGAATCAAAGACATTCTTTTCCAGTAAGAATAGATTATCATCTGTTACACTAAAGTACTCTTGAAAGATCGTTTTATGAACCGAATGAGTATAGCTTAATATGAAAGAATCGTCTTCTAAATATAATTCTTGATAAACACCGCTGCGCTTATCTTCTATTACAAGAACATTCCCTTTTTTTATTACACCTAAAGCTAATGTTATTATAATTACAATTAAAAATATTAATACTAGTTTTCCTATATTAAAATACATATTTGGGGACTTTTTATCTTTTGGCACTTTGTCACCTGCTTACTATTTGTAAAATTTCATATATATTTCTATTATATAAGGTCTTCTGAAAAGTAATCCTACTCCAAAAGAATTAAATATATTCTTTTGGAGTAGGATTTGATTACTGCTCTTACAATTAAGTTATCTTACTCTTTTATTCTAGAACGCCTACTTCTTTATAGTATCTTTCTGCTCCTGGATGTAATTCAATTGGCATACCTTTAACAGCGTTTTCAGCTGTAACAAATTTACCTACTGCATGCGCTGCTACAACTCTATCATGGTTCTCATATAATTGTTTTGTAAGTTCATAAGCTAGGTCCTCGTCCATGTCAGCTGTAACAACCAACATAGCTTTTACTGTAATTCCTGGAACCTCTTCAGTTTGACCTTTATATGTGTTTGCTGGCATAACAAGTTCTGTAAAGAACGGATAATCTTCTTGCAATTTAGCAACTATGTCAGAATCTATCGATACTACTATTAAATCATGTTGCAAAGCAAGCTCTTGAATTCCTGCATTTGGCATACCTGTAGTAAAGATTGCAGCTTCTATTTGCTTATCTTTCATTCCAGAAATTGTTTCTGAATATGGAAGGAATCTTGCTTGAATATCATTGTCAATATCGATTCCAGCTCCAGAAAGAATTTGTCTAGCATTTGCCTCGTTACCACTCCCAATTGCGCCTACTGAAACTGTTCTGCCTTTTAAGTCGGCTAACGATTTGATTTCAGGATCAAGAGTTATCAATTGGATAGGTTCATTGTATAGAATTGCCATCCCGCGAAGATCATCAAACTTTTGTCCTTCGAACATTTCTGTTCCATTCTTTGCATAAAAAGCGATATCATTTTGAACTAAAGCAAGTTCAATCTTTTTATCAAACAAAAGATTTATGTTTGCTGCTGATGCTCCTGTGCTCTGTGCAGTTACATTTGCACCAGGAATAGTATTGTTCCATATTTCTGCAAATGCTCCGCCAAGTGGGAAGTATGTACCCGCTGTTCCGCCTGTTCCTAAATTCAAATAAAAATCTTCGACTTCTGCTACTGGTTCTGCGTCCGGAGTTTCTGCCGGAGCTTCTGTTTTCGGCGTACAAGCACTGAATGATACCATAACCATTGCAAGTACTAACAATAATGCAATTCTCTTTTTCATGATTTTCCTCCTAGGAATTTTTTATATACAATAAGTGTATAACCACTAAGTTAATTATAGTCACAATATTTAAACTTGTCAATGAACCATTATTTTGAATGTTTAGTCAATAATAAATTTCCAAGCTATAAATGCCAATTTTTATAGACTTTTATTTGCCTCTTGGAAGTAGGTTTTTGAACATTTAGGGTTGATTTTTCTAAATATTGTGTGCCTACCTAAAATGCTATTTTGAATTTCTGTACGTATAATAAAAGTTTTACATAATATCTTGGTCGATTTCAATTTAAGATTAACTCTTTAATAGTTTTTGGCTATAAATTCACTCAGATCCTCTAGCCTGCATTTCTCACTTTTAAGATCATGCTTAGAAAATGCCGCTGTATACTTTAATCCGCTTCCGGTAAGAATGCAAACTATGCTGGCTTCTGAGCCTATGCGATTTGCTTTTTTAAGCTTTTTAACAGCCGCAAGCGGAACTGCAGATGCAGGCTGACCGAACAGACCTGTCTTAGCCATTTGGCCTTGTGCCTCTATTATCTCCTCATCCGTTACCGATACGGCCAAGCCGCCATTATAGCCTAGCATCCTCAGTGTTTGGTTTCCACTCGGGGGAAATGGGTTTTCTATCGCGTGTGCAATAGTTTTGGGATTGGCAACTCTTTCTATTTCCATTTTTCCCGATTCATATGCTTCCGCTATCGGAGAACATCCCCGCGCTTGCGCGGCGATAATCTTCGGTATTCTATCAATCAGTCCGCAGGCCTTAAATTCCGAAAACCCTTTTTCGATTCCCCTTATATTTCCTCCGGCGCTCGTTGGCACCACAACATAATCCGGCATTTCAAAATCAAGTTGCTCGCATATTTCAAATGCTATTGTTTTTGAACCCTCAACTCTAAAAGGCGAATCCGAGTTCAAAAAATATATATCGTTTTCTTTTCCTATTTTAAGGCTTTCGTAATACATTTTGCCGTAATCGCCATCCACCTTTATCAAGTGCGGACCGTATATTCCAATAGGATTCATTTTTTCATCGGGTATATTATTGCTAACCAATATGAAGGTTTCGAGATTTGCCTTGCTCCCGAATGCCGCAACCGAAGGAGCCATGTTGCCTGTCGACACCGTACCTATTCTTTTATATCCAAGCTTAAGTGCGTGCTGCACACCCACATAGGTCCCCCTATCCTTGAATGACCATGTTGGATTCTGGCTTTCATTTTTAAAATATAATTTTCCAACTCCAGCATCTTTGGCAAGACGCTTTGTTTCCACAAGCCCAGTAAAGCCCTCGCCGAGAGAGACTTCTTCATCTAGGCTCAGGAATGGAAAAAAGTCTGAATATCTTTTAAGTATGTTTTGCCTCATCGTGTTCTCTTCTTTGATTTTTCCACTTTTTATGCGCTCCAGTTCGAGAGGTTCGTCGCATTCATCGCATCTGTAATGAACCTCACTTATATCAAATGCCTTGTTGCACCTAGTACATCTAAACACCGCTTTTTTCATGGAATGTTCTCCTTTTGGAAATTTTGTTTTACTATATAACCATTATGCTAAGCTACCGAACAATTGTCAACAATACCGTCTTTGACTTTGTGATAGAATGGCTTTATTAACATAAATAAAAAAGCAAATATGAAAAGAGGGATAGCATTGAAAAAATTTCAAGAAGCATGGAAAATTTATGAAGAAGCCTTCCCCCCCAATGAACGCCGGAGCCTATCCCAGCAAAGGCTGCTTATGGAAAACCCGCTATATCATTTTAAATATCTTTATTATTTCGATAAATTGGCGGGTTTTCTGGCATATTGGACTCTGGATGGATTTATATATATAGACCATTTTGCAATTGGAATGGGCTTAAGGGGAAAGGGGCTAGGCGAAAAGGCCTTGGCGGATTTCTTATTAATACAAAATCAAGATGTGATACTTGAAGTAGAAAAACCGGAAACTGAAACGGCAAAAAAAAGAATCGCATTCTATGAGAGGCTTGGTTTCTTCCTCAATGAATACAATTACTTTCAACCGCCCTTTTCCGATAATAAAAAGGCTGTTCCTTTACTTATTATGTCGCATCAATCCATACTCAGCCAAAATAAATTTGAAAAAATAAAAGAGATTATTTATAGGGATGTTTATTTTATTTGAAAAACCATCATCCCAATATTTCCTTAAGAGCAGTATAATTTATATCCGCTTTTTCTTTCATTATAAGATTATTTTTGACAAGGGTCGATTTCCTTTCCTGAAAATTGTCCATCAGCTCGCTAAAATCATTCCACAGCCTTTCCGCGTCAATGTCATCTACACCGCCTGCGCTTAGCTGCCCTGCCGAATAAACATAGGACTCGATTTTTGGATCATACTCAATGCCCACAAATGGAAGATCCTTAAGTCCGGCCCAGATTAGTGCATGCAGCCTCATTCCAAGCAAACAGCAATAACTTCCCGAATCGTTCAAAAAACCGTCTACTGTATTGGGTATCAATTTAATCGATATTCCAGAACGCTCTTCTATAAGTTCCTTCAGTTTTTCATCCTTGTCCCTTTGCATTGACAGGAATTCCACTTCATATCCATTCTGGGCAAGTTTTTTCACAAATTTTGTCATTTCTTCTATTATTAGTTCATTATTCTTCCAGGGCCTCACATTCAAGACCACTTTTTTGCTGTTTTGGGTATCAGACGGTTCGTAACCGTAATACGACAAATCCGCAGCCAATTTGATTTCCGTTGTCACTCCAAGATCTTTCAGGTTCTCAACAGTGTCGCTATCACGCGCGACAAAGGCGTCTATTCCATTCAAAACGCTTCTTGCCATATTCCTGCAAATGTCTCCCTTTACGGGTCCGAATCCATTTCCGAGCAGTATTACCTTCTTTTTAAGCAGAGTAGAAAGTTTTAAAAGCGCAAGGTAATATAAAAGGGACCTGTTGCTCGTGACATTCTGAAGCATGGAACCCCCTCCACCTACTATTATATTGGCATCACGGATGGCCTTAAGAATTTCTACATACTTATTTCTGCCTACGGTGCCTATTCCATGAAGTTCTTTTGTTTTTGCTGCGCAATAGGACAGAGACCTAATCTCAGCATTAGGCCTTATCTTCTTTATCATCCTTATTGTTTGGCTAAGAAGCACCTCGTCGCCAATGTTGTCTGAACCATAGTATCCTATTATAAATACCTTCATAAAATTCCACCTTGTACTTAATCTTTTTAAAAACACTTTATTGCCTAGCTTTTTTTCCCTTCACAGTGAATGCTGTCAATGAAAGCGCCACCCAAAACTGGAAAGTTATCCTGTAGTCAAACAATGTATAGTCTATCATTCCATGAAGAAGAATTGCTATTATGATTGTCAGGGAAATCAATTCCTTGCTGCCTCCGGCAATGCCAACTTTCATTATTGCCTTAAGGTTGTAGGCAATTGCGCTTAAAACGATATATATAAACAAAAGAAATCCGACGATTCCCGATTCCAGCAACACCTGCAAAAACAAATTGTGTGCATGTGTTGCATTGTATCCCGGTGTTTTGTAATGGGCATAGTATTGATGAAAAGACTGGTATCCGTATCCCAAGCCTGTCAGTCCGTAAACCTTTATCATTTCAATCGCGTTTTTCCATATTTCAACCCTGTAATAAAACGAAGAATCTTGAAGTCCATTAATGATGCTGCCTATTCTCTGTTTTACCACCCCAGGGGAAAAAGCTAGGGCTCCTATTCCCAAAGGAATAAATAGGGCAATGCATTTCCAATTGTATGCAAGCAGGAACAGTCCCAAGCCCGCCGCATATGTTATCCAAGCCCCTCTCGAGTAGGTAAGTATTATCTGGTATGTTATTGCCAAGCAAAACAGTGCCAGCAAAATCTTGCCTGTTTTCTTTTTGTTTGTGGCTAACAGACCCAGTGCTATGAAAAATGTATTAACCAAATATTCACCGTAAATATTAGGATTTGTAAAAACGGAATAGATTCTGGCCTCCAAATCCGGATTTATAGATCGGTCAATCCAAAGGTCCTCGTTTCCCGCCGAGGTTCCCGATTGGTAATACCCGTAAAGAATAGGTATTATCGAGGAAAAAAGCATGAGCAAAAGCAATGTTCGCACTTCACGGCCATCAAATTCGTTTGAAATTACAAAGTAGGCTCCAATCAAAGAAGACAGCATGAACAATTGCTTGAAGCAGGAAACCGCGTCATAGGAAAAGAGGCTTCCGATGACATTTACTAGAAAGAAAGCTATTGCCGCCCAATCAAGGGTAACCATTACAATTGGCTTTCCACCGAATATTCTTTTCCCAACCCATACCAGGAATGCGATAAAAAGAACCGTACTTGAAATTTTTATGTTTGCAAAAGGAAATACAAGCGCCCCCCCATAAATTAGCGCTTTCTCCAATTTAATATCATCAATCATTTTCAATTTCCTCAATCTTTATAATCGTTCCATAGCATGCGTATTCCTTGCTATAAAGCGCTATTTTCTTTCCTATTGCAAGCTTCTTTGCAGCTACTACATAGGAGTCGTTCAATTCGGTGGCCCTTACTTCAACCGTTAGATACAAATCACTTTTTGCAGGATATGCTACAATTGCCTGCCCTTCATTTACGATTTCAGTTTCCATGTGGCTAGTCAATAAATGGTCTTTTATCTTTCCAAATTCCAGACCGTTTTCATGGTCTACAAGCATTGCGCCAGCTAAAATATAATCCGAAACATTATTTTCCTCTTCTTTTACGAGAAAAGTTATGCTTAGATTCCTGTATGCTATTTCTTCGCCATCATCCCTTATTTTGGACTTTTGAACGAATATGAATACGGAGTACAAAAGCCCAAGTATAACAAGAGCTGCTATTATTTTTTTCCAATTATTCATTCAAGCCACTTCCCTTGCAGTATCGTTTAACAAGCTGATTCCCATTGCAAAATAAACATAGTAATAGAATGTCAGCACCGGTATTCCGTATAGATTGTCTACAAAATTATGAAGCAGAAAGGCAATCAGCGCTATGCATATTCCCATTAAAACGCGATTTTTTCCTTCCTTCGCAAACTGAAATATAAAATATGCTGCAAACAAAAGAAAGGCAATCAGTCCGAACAAACCGTTTTCTACCAGTGTTTTTAGGTAAAAATTATCCGTGTAAAAATTCGTTATTCCATATTTTATTGCAATGGAGCCTCCAAATTGACCATATCCCTTTCCGAAAACAGGATTCTTCAAAAACTCTCCAAATGCATATGCCCACTTCGAAAGACGTCCGTCCTTCATCATGTTGCTTATGGTATCGGGACTCACTAGGTTGTAGAATCTATATGCTCCCTTGTCTATAAGCAAAATCAACCCCATACCCAAGAACGATAGATATAGCAAAAGCCTTTTATTGTTTAACATGAGTAGAATGACCGTTGAAACTGCAAGAGCCAGGATTGCTCCCCTAGAGTATGTAAAATACAGAGCCATAAGAGCAATTGCCTCGCAAAGAATGTAAAGTGCCTTTTTCCCTTTTACCTTTTCGGCCCAAACAAGACCGGTCAAAAACCCTATGTGCATTATAAGAATGGACCCAAGGCTATTAGGACTTCCCAATATAGAGAAGGCCCTTAGCGAGATTACATCGCTTGTATCCACCCAGTTGCCCCGCATTGGAACCTTGAATATTATTTGCATTATAGCATGAATCGAAATGAATGTTCCTATTGTGATTAGCACATCCACGGCCTTGGCCTTTGTTCTCTCGCGGCTAAATATATGGATAAAATAGATTCCCCACAAGACCGGCTGAAAAATCAACCTATATCCATCAAAGGTACTCATTCCAGCATAACCTGATGCTGCAACTCCTGCAATCCCAGACAATAAAAACAAGGCTATAGGTATCTTCCACCGTTTCGGCCGGTAATCCCTGCTAAAATCAAGGACCATTAGAAGAATGAAAAAAATCAAGGCCAATTCGTCCCACAGCTGAACAAGATTTGTCGCTCTGCCTGAAAATCTTAATAGATAATCATAAAATATATAAAAAAGCGGCAGAAGAAGGATATTGTCAAAATATGGTGTTTGCTTTAAGTTGCCTAGCGGCTCGGGGCCAAAAGCATTTGAAAAAATTTGCCTACATTTATATTCAGTTGTAAAAAACAGCTTTTCTGTCATGCTTCCAAAGGAATTCGGCAATTACTCCTCACCTATCTTTTCAATCTCCAAAATTATTATTGGTATTTTCAATCTTTCAGTTTCAAGCACAAATTCTTTTCCTATCTTCAGCACCTGCTTTCCAATGAAAATTTCGCCGGATTTACCAGTGCCGCTTCCGGATATGTCGAATGCTATATAGTCGCCAATCATTTCAACGGAAACGATTGAGGCATCCAGCCATTCCTTTTCGAGAGACAATTGCTCTCCCTCAAACGACTCATCTACATCTATTTTGCTTCCAACGTAAATGCCTTTAAAAGCAAGCTCCACGGTTTCCTTGGGGGAAAGATCGACCTTGGATACTTCGATCACTTCACCCAATATAGCCCAAACCATTATCACGAGCAAGACCAATGTGACCGCGTCAAGCAATGCCCATTTATTTTTCATTATCGACACCTGCCTCAATCAAGGATATATATCCCTCAAAATAAAAATCCACGCCCTCCAGAATGAAGGTTTTTCCCATCTTGACGGGCTGAGATCCGAATTTCATGTAGGGACCGCTTTTTGTAACCGGTATAGATGTTTTTATTCGGTAGTCGTTTTCAGTTTTTTCAACAAAAACAATTCTTCCTTCGCTTTCGATTCCGCTTTTGAAAACTGCCGCCCCAACTAAAGACTCTTTTTCTATCTCTACCGGTCCCTTATATGCGATTGTCACAAAAACCGTTTCGGTATTTTGGCTAAGATTCAAATCCCTTCCCTCGTATATATTATAGAGTACAAGTGCCCCAAAAATGACAACAAAACTCAAGAGAATTATTCCAAGCTTATTTTTCATCATTCTGTCTTTTCTCCTCTTCAAAAATAAGCTGCAATCGATTGAATATAAAGCTTCCTTTTAAGGATTTAAGCAACAAACTCCCACCCGAATAGTTTTGCGTTTCGATCAGTGGCTTGCTGAAAAAATGCAATTCATAAAATCTCCAGCTTAATATTTTTCTTGTCCTGCTATGATTGAAAATCCGACCAAGAGCGCTGAATTTTCTACAAAAATAGCTTGATTGGTATATGTTATTCATCTATTCCACTTTCCCTCGAATAGATTTTGCCTTCTACAAACAGATACTTGTTGTACACAAGCACCTTTCTTCCTACAGCAACAACCATGTCCTCTACCATCAAGGCACGTTCCGTTTCTACAAAATCGGCCTTTATGGTTATGAATAAGTCATACTTATCTAAAGACTCAATCGCCGTGGCTTCGTTGTCTTTGTTAATCAAATACTCAATATAAGGATTGTGGTCTACTTTTGAGATTATACCTATATAAGACCCCGTTTCAAAATCGAAGATAGCGTCACCTACATTGGCAGCGTCGATTGTATACTTGGATACTTCCTCAACCTTCACTGTGTATTCCATTTTCTTTTGCGTTCCAGCTTCCCCACTTTCTGTGCCGGGAAGCATTCTGCCGGCAAGAAAAAATGCCGCAAGCACAATTATAAGCAGAACAAAAAAGTCAATTATGTTTATGGCTCCAAAAAGCTTACCCTTATCGTCGATAATCTTCATCTAGTAGTCCTCCAAAATTTTATGATATATTTCTATATGATTTTCAACAAATTGCTTCATTGAAAAATTCTCTCTTACAAGATCAAAAATCGCTTCTCCCATTCTTTCCCTCAGTGCTCTATCCCCAAGCAAGACTACTTTTTCGGCAAATTCGACAGCATCAAAAGCCTTTGCAATATAACCGGTCTTGCCGTTTTCTACAACAAGCTCAACCCCTCCTACATTGCTTGTTACTATTGGCTTTTTCATGCGAGCGCCTTCAAGCATAGCATAAGGAAAGGATTCGCTAAGGGATGTAAGCAGGTTAATGTCTATTGCATTGTAGAATTCATATGGACGATCTACGAACCCCAGAAAGTAAACCTTGTCGGAGATTCCGTATTTAACTGTCAGTTTTTCAAGTTCATCCTTTAAGACCCCATCACCGGCCAGTAGGAATCTAAAGTTTTCATGTGTTTTTAGAACTTCCTTTGCTATCTCAATAAATAGCCTGTGATTCTTGACAATATCAAGGCGACCCATTATCCCGGCATATACAAGAGAATCACCTTCATCTATTCCGTAATCCCTAAAGAAATGTTCCTTATCTCTTTCTATCCTTGTATCTTCTTGGAAATCAAGGCCGTTGTAAACCGAAAACACGCTGTCCTCAGTGCCTAAATTTCTAGCTAGAAGCATCTCTTTGAAACTGTTTGAAACACCTATATAGTAATCCATTTTTTTAAGTGCGTTCGCATTTATTTTTCTAAAAACATACGAAGCCAAACTACCGCCTCTGTAATCATCCAAAAGATAGTCGCTGTGAACTGTCGTTACAATTGGAATATTAGGAAAGCTTTTTTTTACGAATGTCGAAATAAAATTAGCCCGAGCCCCGTGAACATGTATTAGATTGACTTTATTTTTCTTGACAAGGCTTTCTATTTCCTTTGTAACGCTTAGGTCAAATCTTGATTTTTGGTTCAGTATAGTAAGGGGAAGCTTCAATTTTTTTGCATCTTCCGTAAAATCCGATTCCATAAGGGTTACGAGCATAACAAAAACACTTTCAGAAAGCCCGTTTATTAAATTCATCACATGGGTTCTTGCTCCCCCTGTATCTCCGCCACTTATCAAATGCAGTACTCGAATTTTACCCACCGTATTTCTCTCCTTATAAGAACTTCATCATTTCAAGCGCCTTCGTTTCCCACGAAATTGCGTTCAAATCAACCCTGTCTTTGTTTATTCCAAGCTTCTTTGCAGTATTGATGTTATCTATGAATTGCTCATGCGTGTCTGAAACAAGAACAATATCCCTCAGCTTGTCAACTTGATTGAAGCTGGTCGAAACTACCGGATAAGCAAAGTACAGATACTGGTAAACCTTGTTCGAATTGACCGTTTTAAGCCTGGGGTATTCGCTTTCGGAAAGAAAGGGGATTATCCCTATATCGAAGGATGCGTAGTAATCCTGGATTTCGTCCCTGTCGATTGGTCCTAAATAGAGTACATTTTCAAGGCTTGAAATCTTCTCCATTTCTTCTGCGGAATCTGTCGGTCCTATCAGGACCAGCAAGTCATCCGGATACGACAATGCAAGCTTTAAAATAAGCCCGTAGTCAACCCAGGAGTAAAGCCCCCCTATGAAGCCAATGACCTTTCCCTTTGTTTGGTATCTCTTTTTCTCGGCAGTTCTAAAGCTGTCAAGATCAACTCCGTTTTCTATAAGAACTCCCTTATCTGTTGCCTTAAACATTAGAGTTTCTGTTGTCACAAAAACCTTGGCAGAAATTCTAACCGCATGTTTTTCGTACTCTTTTAGTATGTGTTTCCACCTGCCATTGCTTGCAAAGGCTATGTAATCGTCGCTAATATCGTAGAAAATGCGGTCCTCAAAGTTTTCTGTTTTTCCTATGGCCCCAGACCAATGCGGGGTTGAAAGAACTGCCGATGCCTCAGTAATGTTTACACTTTTAAGGAATCCCTTCATAGCCCTATGTATAAAACGATCGTTTGCACTAAAAATCCATTTAGACAAGCCTTTACAGTAAGGCAATGCGTAGATTTTAAGTAGCGATACATCTTTTTTCTCAAGCTCGTATTTCCCCAACTTAAAAGGATTAAAGGAATTTATTTTCTCAACATAATATACATTCCGCCCGTGTTTTTTAAAATATTTGGCAAGCATGTGGCTTCTATGCAAGAGCGAAGCATCCCATGCAAGCATTGAAAAAATAAATATATCATTCATCTTCAAACCTCTTTTTTATAAGCTTGGCTGGATTGCCTCCCACGATAGAGTAGACCGGAACATCCTTTGCTACAACACTTCCTGCCGCTATTATGCTGCCACTGCCTATCTTTACGCCAGGCAGGATTATTGCCCTTGCTCCAATCCAAACATCGTCTCCGATTAAAACGGGCTTCATTTCGGAGTTGCCCTGCTCAATCATGGGAATATCCCTTTGCTTGTATTTGTGATTTGATGTGTAAATCATGACCTCAGGGCCCATCATCACATTCTTGCCTATGGTGATTTCTCCGGACAGCTTTGCATCCACTCCAATTCCAGAATAGTCTCCAATGGAAATACTTTTGCCGCTACCGAAATACGCACCTTTTTCTATATTTATTCTTTTTCCGGTTTTTAGAAAAAGCTTTGACGCTAAAAACCCTCTCAGTTTTTTTGCCCCAAAACTAAAAGGCCTTTCTGACCGTGGCATGTTGCGTGCTATGGAATAGTAGAGTCCTAGGTAAAGTTTCTTCATTCTATGCGTCTCCCTTTCGCTTTTTTCTCAAGGAGTTTATTTCAGACTTTATATAGTCTATTTCCGGAAGCTTAATTCTATCACTCATTATATAGTATAATACAATTCCTATTAATATGCTCATGATAACTCGCAAATACAATGTTATAGGAAGCTTATTAAAGAACGCCACCGCACTCATCATAACCATGCCTATTGCCGCAACCTTTAGAAATTGTATTAAAATCTCCTTTTTTTCAAACCTGCCGATGCGCTTTTGTATTAGATAAAGCATGGCGAGTGCGTTTAAAGTCACTGCTAATGATGTTGCAAGAGCCAATCCTCTTATGCCCATTATTCCTACAAGAATAAGGTCAAGAGTTATATTTATCGCAACACTGGCAAGGCTTGTGTAGAAGGGTGTCTTCGTATCCTTGAAGGCATAAAAAACCTTATTTGAAAGCTCCTGAATCGAAAAGCCCACCATACCTAAAACATAAAAGCTCAATGCTGCCGATGTGGAATTGACGCTGCTTAAGTCGAAGGTTCCCCTCTGATAAAGAACCTGTACAAGTTCCTTGTTGATTGCAAGTATTCCAAACATGACAGGCATGAATATAAATATCATTACCCTCACAGCCTTGGAAATTCTTTTTTTCATCTCATCAATCCTGTTTTCAGCCACCAAGGTTGAAAACTGTGGAAAAAGAACCGTGCTTATTCCAAATATCATCGTTGTGGAAACAGCTGTGTATGCTATGTTGGCATAATTAAGCGAAGCCAGTTGCCCGTCAGCCAAGGTTGAAGCTATGCTCGAGTCGACCAATATATTTATGTTGTAAACCGCCGATGAAAACAATATGGGAAGCATTAACCCAAAAATGTGTTTCATCTCTCTGTTTAGCTTAAATATCGCTTTGTATTTGAAGGCCTCTTTTCTAGAGAAGATCAAGAGCAGCAAAAGCTGCCCCGCCCATCCTATTAGGGTTGCATAGGCAAGGCCTTTAACTCCTAATTTAGAATTAAAAATAATAAGATAGGAAATGAGTATCAAGTTATATGGAATGCTGACCAAAGAGGTTACTCCAAATTTCCCTTTTGACTGCAGAAATGAAATGAGTGAGTATACTAGTGGCACAAGAATCATTACCGGAAAAAATATCCTGACTATTGAAACAGTCAAGGCAAGCTTTTCACCTTCAAAGCCGATTGCAATAAGCTTGGTGTATAGAGGCGCAAAAGCAAATCCTATTCCTGCAATTAAAGTTCCCGCAGCAAACAGAACCGTCATTATGTTTCCTGTAAAATTAAAGAGTTTTTCATTATCCCTACCCTTTATATACTGCACAACAAAAGGAATAAGAGTTGCCGTTATGGCGCTTCCTATTGAAAGAAAGATAGTTATTGTCATCCTATAGGCAGCAAAATATGCATCGCTGCTGGCAGAGGTACCATACCTATATCCTATAAGCATATCCCTTGCAAGACCAAAAAGCTTGGCAAACACCGTCAGATAAATGACCAGCAAGACTGTATTTACAGTTTTATTTTTTTTTATTCCATCCTCTCCCAAACCCATCGCCACCTATCTCCAAGCCGTAATCTTTAAAACTATTTTCTTTTTTTACCTTTATTCTTTAGCTTGGGTCTCTTTTTCTGTTTAGCAGTTCCCCGAACAGTCTTCTTTACCTCTCTACTTAGGTATTTTATTCCGGGCTTGCCGCTTCCATCTTCCATGTCATGAATATGCTCTTTCATCGGAAGCTTGATTTTTATTTCCTTTTCTATTTCAATAAGCTTTTCTTCGTCACGCGGACTCGCAAAGGTTACTGCCACCCCGTCCTCTCCCATCCTACCGGTTCGACCTATTCTATGAATGTAAGTCTCCGGGCTCTCAGGAATGTCAAAATTATATATGTGAGTAATTCCAGTTATATCCAACCCCCTGGCCGCAAGATCCGTAGCTATCAAATACTGAAATTTCAATTCCCTGAATGCCTTCATTACCCGCGTTCTGGTATTTTGCGGCATGCTACCGTGAAGCTTTTTGCAATCGTATCCATTAAGGAGCATCTCTTCCTCAAGCTTGTCTGCGCGACGCTTTGTTCTGCAGAATATTATCGCCATGAATGGATTAGTTCTTTCAAGCTCTCCAAACAAAGCCTCCATCTTCCATCTATCGGATGATAAAACAAGCTCTTGCCTTATTCCATCAAGTGTCACACTCTTTTTTTCCACTGTCAGCTCCAAGGGTAAATTCATATGCCTATAAGCAAGCTTTTTAACCTTTGAATCAAGTGTGGCCGAAAAACAAAGCAGCTGCTTGTTTTTATTAGTGTCTTTTAGAATCAGTTCTATTTCACCTTTGAATCCTATATACAGCATCTGGTCAGCCTCATCCAGCACTAGAACCTTTAGATGCATAAGGTCTATTGCCTTTCTTCTCATATGATCAATTAGCCTGCCCGGCGTGGCAACTACAATATCCACTCTGCCTGACAGTTTTTTAAGCTGTTTCCCTATATCGCGACCCCCGAAAACCGACAAAACTTTTATGTCCGTGCCATCCGCAAGCTTTTCCGCCTCAGCGGCTATTTGCATGGCAAGTTCCCTTGTTGGCGTAAGTATAAGCCCCTGAATATGGCCGGAAGCATTTCCAAATGACTGAAACATTGGAAGAAGAAATGCCAACGTCTTGCCCGTTCCGGTTTGAGCCTCGGCCATGACATCTTTCCCTTGCAAAATTTTAGGGATTGTTAGCTTCTGGACCGATGTGGGCGAAACTATGCCTTGTTTTTTAAGTTTTACAATCAATTCTTTGTTTATGCCAATGTCTAAAAATTTATTCATTTTACTCCCTTTTTTTCTTCAATTTTTAATTAAAGCTCGCTAAATTATATCATAGATACAAAAGTAAAGCACATGCTTGTCTTTCAAGAAAATGAACTTCTACATCTTTAATTTATTAAATATAAACAAAAAGCTGTCCCCCATAATTGAAAAATCATCGGGGACAACTTTTTGTTTTGCGTATTTAACATAAATCAAGTAATCTAAATTTCTTATTTCCATTTTTATTTACATTAGTATCCCAAGAACGGATCACTTATAATTCGTTTTTTATCAATCCCTTCTCTTAAAATGTTTTTCTTTGTTTCATTAATCATTTTTGTATTTCCTGAAACATAATAATATGCATTGTTTTTGAACTGTTTAGCAATTTCTCCAATTTTTTCCCGGGTTTCTTCTCTACTCGCAGTAAGATTCAAATTCACTCTTTCATCTTTTTTTGCTATCTGTTTTAAATCATCTTCGAACAAATACCTTTCTCTTGAAGAATAAATAATCTCTACCTTTCGAATATTCCCTTTTTCAATTTCTTTTAAAATAGCTCTTACAGGTGTTATTCCAACTCCTCCGGCTATTAATACCAAAGGAGACGTTCTGTCTTTAAGAAGGAACCAGCCGAACGGACCTCTAAGCCCTATCTTGTCTCCTTTTTTCAATGAAATCAATTGTTTCTTGAATCCGCTAATTCTCTCTCCGATTCGTGTCCCTATAATTAGAAACCCTTCCTCGGGTATGGATGCAATGCTGAACGCCCTCCATTTTTTACCATCTATTTTGAAATCCGGAAGGGTGAATATTCCATGTTCCCCGGGTCTCCACGACATTCCTTTCGCTGCATTCATCCTGACTAGGTAATAATCATCGAATGGGTTTTCAACTGATTCAACAATTACTTCCGATTTCTTCAGCAATCCTTTTAAATCCGAAATTTTCATTTCCTTCACCTTCTTCTATATAAATTAGGCAAAGGCCTATATATACATTTGCCCTTAATGATTTTTATTATTTCCCGAACAAACCCTTCGCCATGTCCATCATGTCATCTTTTTTATCATCATCCATTCCGCTTAAGGCCTTTGAAACTTGGCTCGCAATTGGAGCCGGTAGCTTATCTTCAAGAAATTCCTTGACAACTTCAATAACTTTTTCAGCAATTTTTTCTTCAATACCCGCCTGATCAACCAGTTTCGAAATGAGTTCCTTCATAACTGCCTCCTTCTGCATTCCTAATATAGATATAATATGAGCCTATCCCATATACTTTCAAATCTATATTTACATTAATATTACCCAGCAGAATATGGATTACCCATAAAAAATTTTTTCATCTATGACTATATCTGGACGGTTTTTTCACATTCTTCGAAAAAAGTCATCAATGCTTTTATGTCATCTATGTTGTTATAGAAATGCAGACCAACCCTCATTGTTTCATCACTTGCAACATGAACCCTTATTCCGCGAGCTTCCAAAACATCGTCATTTAAGCCATATGCCTTTGGGAATTTTAAGTAGACTATATTGCTTCTGTTTTTTTCTTCGAAGGGTTTCACTATCGAAATAGTGTCAGATTCTTCAACCATTTTGTATAGATATTCGACCAAGCTTAGAATATAGTTTTCAACCTCATTCTTACCAAGAGACATATATGTTTTAAGCGACTGCTCAAAACCGTACATCCCGAGCCAATTGAGCCCGCCTGTTTCAAAACGCTGAGCGCCTTTATTAAATGATAATTCAAGCTGGTTGAAATCTCCTCTTCTGTCACGCGATCCTACCCATCCCACGGAATGCGGCGTAATTCGGTTTAACAATTCAGTACTCATATAACCAATCCCAAAACCGAATACATTGTTCATCCATTTATAAGTTGAAGAGGCTAGAAAATCAACATGCAGTTTCTTGACATCCATATGCATAGCCCCTATGCACTGGGTAATGTCTACAGCAAGCAATATCCCGTTATTATAGCAAAATTCCCCTATTTCGTTTAGATCATGCTTAAAACCAGAGGAAGGCTCGACATAACATACGGATACTGCAAGTGTATTCTCGTCAATCATCTCCTTCATTGATTCAAAAGGCGCCTCTCCATTTATGCTTTTTACAAATCTAACTTCAAGACCATCCTTTTCTCTTGCCAGCCATGCGTTTCTCATCGACGGGAATGACATATCCGCCATTACGACATTGCTCCCCTCAGGAATTTCTATGTTGCTAGTAAAAGCATTATTGATGTCTGAGCAATCCTTTCCATAAAAAACTTCATGTTCTTTGGCATTAATCATATCCGCTGTCATAGCACGCATTCCATCGGCATGGTCCCAATATCCGAAATAACTCCCTAGATTGACCCCTTCAAAGTGCCTAGAATCCAATTGCTTTTTCATAGCCTCATAACTCTTCTTTGAAATCAGTCCCGTTGTCGCCGTATCAAGATAAACCTTATTTCCCAATGCGGGATACTCTTTCCTAATCTCTTCGAATATGTTCATATGCGCTCCTTTCAAAAGCTTGTATAAATCCTTCCGTTTCTTTACCCGCCTAATACATTGATTTTTATATTCAAAACTAAACCTAACCGGATCCTTATGATTGTGTTTTTTAATATTTGTTTGCTATGCATTTCATAATGTATAATAAGGTACATAATACTTTATCGTGTTGCTTATTTTCATTATATCATACCTTAAATTGGAGGTTTTTCCCTTGTTCCAAACAGGAGCTTTTCTTTCATATGTAATAGTAGTATCCTTTACGCCTGGACCAAACAACATACTGTCCATGGTAAACGCCAGCAGGGACGGTTTCAAAAAAACCCTGCGATTCCTTCTAGGAATATTCACAGGTTTTTTTACACTGCTTATCCTTAGTAGCTATTTCAATCTGATTCTTTTCAATCTAATGCCAAAAATAAAACTTCTTATGAGCATCATCGGAGCAGTATATATGACCTACCTTGCCATAAAAATAATGAAAAGCAAGCCTTCAGGGGATAAGGAAGAAAATGATTCAGGCAAATCCAAACGAAAAGTCAATTCCTTTACTACCGGCCTTGCAATGCAGTTCGTAAATCCAAAAGGTGTCTTATTCTGCATAACTGTAGTTGCCAACTTTATTATTCCTTATTATAAATCAGGCTTTACTCTTTTTCTTTTTTCCTTGTTCCTTGCATTGGTAGGTTTTTCTTCGGTTTGCAGTTGGGCCCTGTTCGGCTCCTTGTTCAACCGTTTCATAGTAAAGTATCAAAAGCCCTTCAACATAGCAATGGGGCTCTTGCTATTATACAGTGCTTATTCCATATCGGGAATATCGCAACTTCTCTAAAATATACCTGGAGGTTAAACTCATGAAAAACATATTAGTTCTAACCGGAAGCCCTAGAAAAGGAGGCAACAGCGACCTTCTTGCTGAGGCCTTTATTAAGGGAGCACTAGCTAATGGCCACATAGTAAACAAATTCGAAACAGCCTTTAAACAAATACAAGGTTGCCGTGCATGCAAAGCCTGCTGGAGCACAGAAACAGCCTGCATATATAAAGACGACTTCACTGAGCTTGAACCCATGCTTGAAAAAGCAAACCTAATTGTCTTTGCGACACCGCTATATTGGTTCGGTATGTCGTCTCAGCTGAAAGCGGCTATTGACCGATTCTACGCATATATGAGAGACAATTGCCGGCGTCCCCTCCAAGCAACAGAAAGTGTTCTTCTTGTCTGCGGAAGCGACAAGAAAATCGAAATCTTCGATGGCATAATAGGAACATACAAGGGAATGACCAATTACTTGAAATGGACAGACAGAGGTATAATTGCGGTTCCTGATATTTCTAATGTCGGAGATATCAAAAAAACCGATGCACTAAAACAAGCAGAAAAATTGGGGAAAACCATATAGAAAGTGCTCCCTCTAGCCCTATTGTTTGACAGAATTATCAAAAAGTTATAACCTATTATGCAAATAACCTTTATTATCTTTAATATTTTTTGTAAAATACACTTCCGGGAGGATTGATTTATGTCTTACAATAAAAGAGCTGTCTATTATATCTGCAATAATCCATCATGGGGTCATGTTGCTCGCCATGTATGGGATATTCTTGGCGAGGAAGGCTATCTCGCCGAACCCACAGGAATCATCTTCGACGGCGGAGAGGCAATGAAATACTGCGACGATCAAAAAAACGAATTTTATTTCGTTCCCACCAAAACAGCATTATGCCTAGATTATCCTCATTATCTTCCCGATATGAACAAGCATTTTGCCGATTTCGACATATCAGGCATGGTAACATGGCACGAAGGAGCAAGCGCGCCAGACAATGTTCTTACTGTTCATTCCCTTGGCGATGTAAATTCTGGAGTTTACGGTCCTGCAAAACCAAAATACATGCGAAATCTGCTCTTGGCTATGAACCGAAATAGGGAAGCGCTTGGACTCGATGACTATAGCGTTGTAACAGAAGCAACCCATTGGTCGGGAGCCCACGAAGACGGGAGTGATCCGGCCCTTCTGCTTAAGTACCCGGTGGCAATGATGGACATAGAGGTCGGCAGCGATGAAAGCAGTTGGAGCAACCTTACTGCCTGCCGAGCCTTGGCCCGTTCCCTAACACAAATTTTCGAGGACGACGGAAAAAAAGTTCACAATATTCTCTGCGTTGGCGGAATTCATTTCGATCCCAATTTTAGGGGAGCCGTTTTCACCGAGTGGGACAATGAAGCCTTCGGCGTCACCCACATCATTGCTAATCAGTGGTTGGTGGCAGGAGAATACGAAAACGGAGAAGGACTAAAAAAGATTATCGACTGCATCAATGCAATTGACGGAGGGATAGAAGCCATCACCTTTCATGACAAAATGAAGGGCTGCTACAAAGACCTAGTGCGAGAACTTGGAGAGAAATACGATCTTCCTATCTACAAGCACCAAAGGCTAAGAAAGCCTCATGGCCTCGATTTTAAATAATCATGGATTATATACAAAATAAACAAAGCCAGGCGTAAACGCCTGGCTTTGTCATATACTTTCCTTCTATTTACATCGTCCACAATCACTTGTTTTTGTCTACAATCTTTTCGCACCACAATAATGCCTCGGCAATGCAAGCCTCCATGTTCTTTCCTGGATTTGTAAACCCCTTTTGCCCTATCAAAATATTGTTTTTATCTATTGCCTCTTTTGCCTTTTGAAGCGCCTTTCCCGGTCCTCCATTATGGCAAAAGAAAAATGCCACTTCCTTGTCGTTTATATATCCACCTTCGAGCAATGTTTTTATGGGCGGGGTATAGGTGGAAGCCCATACAGGCGTACCAAGAAAAACTATATCGTAATCATCAATGTTCTTATCCATCGACATTAGCTTGGGAGCTTTTTTCTTCATTATTTCATATCCACCCTGAAGATACTTGCCTAATCCCTTGGCTCTCATTTCTCCCACAGGTTTTATCTCCAACGAATCAGCCCCCAAGGCATCCGCCATTGCCTCGGCAATCCTTTTTGTTGTACCTTCATATGAATAATAAACAATAATGGCTTTCTTCATCTTTTCTCCTCCTTCAAACGCGCTATAGCTTCTTCACATATTGCGATTTGAGGTACATTCCTCCGAAGCCAGGAATTTTGCAGTCTATGTCGTGACCGCCATCAGCATCCTCCACCAAGCGGATACCCTTTACCTTCGTTCCCATCTTAAGGGTTGAAGAACTCCCCTTTACCTTAAGATCCTTTATAACCGTAACGGAATCTCCGTCTTTTAAAATGTTCCCGTTTACATCGCGCACAACATTATTATCTTCTCCGCTTTCGACATCCGCTTCCGCGCTCCATTCATGGGCGCATTCGGGACACACAAAAAGGCTGCCATCCTTATATGTATACTCAGAATTACATTTCGGGCAATTTGGCAAATCAAACATTATTTTGTCCTCCGTTTTATCATTGTCTTTTATTCAAAAGTTACCGTTATCAACTTCACATTTTTATATATTATCACAGTCTTTGAAAATCGACAAATCACACAACCCCTGCAATTCAAGCATTTGGTTTATAGTCATATGATGCCGCCACAAGCTTTTCTAGTATTCCAATATCTATATCCTCAACCTTGTTAATATAGAGGCACCCTTTGCCAAGTTTGTGCTTTCCTATTTTATCAAGGAGTTCACCCTGACCCTCAAATCCATGAGTCAAATATACTGACATATTCTGCTTTCTAGGAGAAAAGCCCACAAGAAACCAGTCGCCCTCTTGCCCACTCTTGTATTTGTAGTGATAATTTCCAAACCCAACTATGCTTTCTCCCCACATATTTGCTTCTTCTCCCGTAACCTTCCTCATCAGATCCAGCAAAATAAAGCCGTCTTTTCTTCTTTTTTCGTTCTCAATATTTCCCAGGAAATATTCCACATCTTGTTTATTTTTTTTCGTCTTTAATTCATACATAACTTTTCCTCCCTAAGCAATTCATCTTATTCCTTTTTATATACCCTCTCCATAAAATTCTTACCTTAAATCGTATTAGGAAAGCAACTTTTCTGCAAGCAAAAACCGTCCATAAAAAACGAATAACTTTCCTATCCTTTTTCCATAAGCGGCTTGTCTTTAGATTTCATATTATTATATTTTTAATTATCAATTGCTAGTCTCGCTTCATTTTACCAGACAATACTAGAACAAGAATCCCACAAACAAAAAGACCAAGATACATCCAGAGTTGAAACGGTCCGCTTCCAAAGTACTTAAAGGGAGCCGGTCCATTTATTATCCATATGTATCGCTCGTAATTACCATGTATAAAGCAATAAAGTGCTAGTGGGCTGACTATTAAAACAGCCCCAAGTCCTCTAATTAAATCGCAAATAAATTTATTTGTTTTTCTCATGTTTCCCCTCCTGTAAATACTATTATATCAATTATTTGTACTTCTGTATTCTGTTTTCATACTAAAATAATATTCTTCTTGACTATAACGTTACGTTATAGTTTATCATAGTAGAAAAGGAGGTGGACAGTTAATGCTAAGAATACATGAAGTCGCCACTCTTACCGGTATTACCAAGCGAACTCTACAATACTACGACGAAATAGGACTGCTCTGTCCAATAAAGACGGATATAGGCTACAGGCTTTACGATAGCAATAATCTAGACGATCTTCAGCAGATATTGTTTTTTCGGGAACTTGGATTTCCTTTGAAGGGCATATCCAGCATCATGAGCAGCCCATCTTTCGACAGGAAGAAGTCCTTGATAAATCACAAAAGAATGCTTGAGAAAAAGCGCATCAGTATAAGTAAGATGATTGACACTCTAGACAAGACATTAAAAAGCATGGAAGGAGGAATTGAAATGAGCAGCAAAGAAAAATTTGAAGGGTTCGATTTTTCATCAAATGACCCGAATGAAAAAGAGGCCCGCGCCAAATGGGGCGACGATGCCGTAGATGAATCTCAAAACAAATTAAAGGGAAACGAAAAGGAAATGAGTGAAGAAATGAACCGCATATACCGAAAACTTGCAAACATAAGGCATCTCGACCCAGCATCGGCCCAAGCGCAAGAAGCAATAAGCGAATGGTTCATCTTCCTTAACCGAATTGGCACCTATTCACTAGATGCCTTCGAAGGACTTGGAGAAATGTATGTTGAAGATGAACGCTTTAAAAATAACATTGACAAATTCGGGGTAGGGCTTGCATCTTTCATGAGGACCGCTATGAAGGTTTATGCAAAAAACAACAAATAATAACACAAGAGTCACCTATTAAGGGTGGCTCTTGTGTTTAAAAATGGATATTCATTTCTTTAGCAAAATTTGTTTTCTATTGCTCTTCAATGGCCACTTGTCCATCCACTTCCAGGAATTTATTTTCATCCGCAAATGTTTCAGCTCTCCATCCTCTTGTCGCATTCCAATCATATATCGATTGGACCATATATGCCCTGTTGACCTCGCCATTCTCATCCAATCGTTTTTCTACCACCAAAACCGAATCATCATTTGCTACAAATACAAAGGATGAAAGCACGCTCATTTCCTGAGACAATTCTTCTGTTGCACTATATACCTTTCCTTGGAATTCATCGAGAAAATCGTCCGAAAGCAACTTTCCGTCTTCTTTTGTTGTAGTGACCTGTATATATTTTACTCCGTAATTGACAAATACCACCATTAGCTTTTTACTGTATTCACTATCAACATAGGAATAGTCGTAACGGCTATCGCCAAACGGTTTTTCGAGCGGCTCCCCAAGCACAGATGCCACGCGTTCCGGGGCATCTCCGGTATATATACCATTAACGCCGATTATCTCGATATAGGGCTCGTAGGCTATTGATACGGATGATCTAATGCCAACCTCCGAATCATCCTGGTAGAAATAGTCAGCAGGTTTAAATGTTATTTCATCGCCGCTATTCCTAAGGGAGAAGAATGAATCTCCGCTAATAAATCGGAGAATAAATGAATCACTCTCTATTTCGTATTCAAAGTTTGTTGTCGCTTCTCCCTCGCTACTTGCAAGGTTATAAGTAGCCTTATTGCCTTCTACGATAAACTCTCCTCCATAGGGTCCACCCAATCCGGGATCTCTTCCCGGATAAATGCTTTCAATCATCATAAAGTAAGCATCCTCTTCCTTATTCTCACTTTCGGCTTTTGATACAGCAAGCTTTAATGCATCTCCGTTCTCGCCTTCCCATCTCCAGTCGCCAATGATTCCTGTTTCAGCTTCTACCTGCGCTTCATATTCGCTTATGTTCCAAATATTGCTTGGCAATTGAATCTCATCATTAAAAATAGAAACTATCGGCTTAAAATGATAGCTGGCGTGGCTCGTTTTAACAGTGATTTCAATATTGTTTTCTCCATCCGTGGAATCCGCAAATACTACAAGGGATTCTTCAGCTCTTATGATTTCATCGCCAGCTTTATAGCTTGCGCCCGAATCAAGGTTTATGTCTTTAGTAGCCCTAACTGTGATTTCAGAATCTTTATATTTGGGGATTACCACCCACATCTCGTCGCCACCGCAATCTGCCCATATAGGCACTCGGCTAAGATGATTATAACCATACTTGTCGGACACTTCCTCAAAATATTTATCTTCTACATGGCCCATGAATCCCGCCGCAAAATAGGCTCCATCCTCAACCGACCCTTCATCATTTGTTAACGCCATATAGTAGTTACCTATGTCAAGCTCAATCTGCTCGGTCTCCGGCTGCTCCACCGGGGCTTCCGCTAGATCTCCTGTTTTACTCGTTGTGCATGCCGCCAATACGAATATGACTACTAGCAGTATTGTTATACCTCCAATCCGCGCAAGTAATGTATTGTAATTTTTAATCATCATCAATCTCTCCTTCAATTTTATCCCATGCTTGCCAGCTATATGAGCCGTTAATATATAGTTTTACCCCTATAAGTTTTCTTATAATCAACACATCAATATCGATATCTTCCTAGCTTACACTTGTAGTCCGATAAGTGCAAGATTTTTATATTTGTCTATGCAAGATCTCCTAATCTCGATCTTCTGCCATATCAAAGTAGAAACAGCTGCATGCTGTATTCTGTCAACAGAATTAATTAAAGCGAAATGATAAGGAGTTTGCGGAGTGGGTATAAAGAATACATATGCATACAAATGAAAGAAAATTATACATGGTATAAATGGTATAATTTATAATATATTAGAGAAAAACGGCAGAATTGCGAAGGGGGCTAAAAGAAATGATTCGAGTGAATAATTTGTTTCATTCCTATTCAAGGGATGAAAAATATGCAGTCAAGGATGTAAGCTTCGAAGTCAAGGAAGGCGAGGTCTTCGGATTTTTAGGTCCTTCCGGCGCCGGCAAGTCAACCACCCAGGCAATTTTGACAGGGCTATTGCAGCTTCAAAAGGGTCATGTTACAGTGGCCGGATACGATATAAAGAATATCAAGAATGAGATGTTTAATAAGATAGGCATGTCCTTTGAACAATCCAATGTCTACAGCAAAATGAGTGGAAAGGAAAATCTTGAATTCTATAGAAAACTTTTCGATGTCCCAACACGGGATCCTCAGGAACTTCTGGAACTGGTAGGACTTGGAGACAAGGGCGATATCAAGGCTGGAGAATACTCCAAGGGGATGAAGCACAGGCTCACTTTTGCCCGTTCCATGATTAACAATCCTAGCCTTTGGTTTCTGGATGAGCCAACGACAGGACTTGATCCGGCTATTGCAGCAGAGATAAAAAATATAATCAAGGAAAAGAATAAAGAAGGAGTGACTATATTCCTAACCACCCACAACATGTATATCGCCGATGAACTTTGCGATCGTGTTGGCTTCATTGTAGATGGAGAGCTTATACTTATTGACTCCCCTAAGAACCTGAAACTTCAGTATGGGGAAAAATTTGTAGAGGTTGAATACTTGCGTGAAAAGGAACTTAAAAAGGAATCGTTGTCATTTGTAGCAAGGGATGATATTGAACGTTTGAAGGAAATAATGGATCATTATGAAATCCAGACAATGCATACAAAGGAGGCAAGCTTGGAGGAAATTTTCATCAAGGTTACAGGAAGGGAGCTAGCTTGATATGAAACTTTGGTATAGTTTTGTAAAAGAACTCCAGTTGTCCTCTAAAAGCTGGTATTTCTACATTGAATTGGGCATGGCTGTCGTTCTCCTTTTAATTTTGCTATTTGTCATCCCCAAGGAAAGCGATAGCAGAAGGGATGAATATCTTTACGCCGGAGACCTTTCTTCCGATTATATTGATTTAATTTATAGGGGTATCCTCGATGAAGATGATGAAGATGGTGAGTATGAAAGGGTTGAAATAGAAGTGGGGGGCGATATGTTCGGCGCCGATCTCTTTGTTACAGATACCCGCAATATCTATTTTGTAGATGACCGCGAAGCGGTAATAAGGTTGGCGGAGGAAGACAAGGAAGTTGGAATCGATATCGTTCTAGGAAGCGATGGAGGGCTCAAGTACCGCTACTATCTGCAGGGATACGAGTCTAACAAGCTTAGAAATCTGTATATGATACTCCATAACAATAAAGTCAACTTTAAGTTTGTAGATAGGCATATGGACAGACAGACTGTAAAAACAATTGAGGAAAATCCTGTTGTTATGAACAACAGAGAAAATGTCATTCCCGTATTTCTCACCTACAATGGAAGCTTGATGGGACTTTTCATCATTGCTGCTTATATTTTTCTAGACAAGCAGGAGGGAATAATAACAGCATATGCGGTGACTGCTTCAAAGGTCTGGCATTATCTCCTAAGTAAGATTGGGGTTATGATGGTGACGACGATGGCGACAGGTCTTATCATTGTTGTTCCCGTTATGGGGCTCAAGGTAAATTATCTGCTCCTTATGCTACTCGTTATTGTAACGGCATTCGCTTTTTCATCTCTTGGACTTGTCATAACAAGCTACTACAGAGATATGATGCAGTCCTTTGGAGTCTTCTTTATTATTATAATTGCAATGGTCATTCCAAACATATCCTACTTTGCTCCGAGCTGGGAACCGGTTTGGATAAAATGGTTCCCAACATATCACATACTCGAAGGCTTTAAGGAGCTTATATCCCGCGGTGGCGATACAGGATATGTACTCCTTGTATCTGGGGGTTTCTTCGTAGCCGGTTTGCTGCTCTTCATATTTGCAAACTACAGATTCAAGAAAACCCTGACCATATGATGGGGAAGGTGAAAACATTATGAACAGAAAAATACTTGCGATTTTTCAACGCGACATGAAGGTCAGCATGCGGGACTTTATTGCTCTATATATAATAGCCTTTCCCATTCTCTTTGCTATAGTGATAAATCTTTTTGTGCCTGGAATTAACGACTCTACAGTCAACATTGCAATGCTTGAGGACGACGATTCGGAGCATATTGCATATTTCAAGGATTATGCTCTTGTCGAACTATTTAAAACTGAAGACGATGTAAGACATCGGGTAGAAAAGCGAGACAACATAATTGGAATTCTGCCTGAAAAAGATGATTACTTTATTCTGACGCAAGGCAATGAACCCGAAGGCATTGTGGATTTCGTAAAAACGCTCAGAGCGTATGAATATTTCGGCGTCACTTCTTCCGATACAAGCGTAGAGTTCGTTGACCTTGGAAGGACTATCCCTCCAATCAAGAAACTCCTAGTGAATGTTGCAATAATGCTAAGTTCTGTTCTAGGGGGCATGCTGATAGCCCTCAACATAGTGGAGGAGAAGGTTGACAACACCATAAGCGCTATAAATGTTACTTCCATATCAAGGGGTGGATTTATTATTGGGAAAAGCATAATAGGGATACTGGTTCCCATAGTTGGCACCATATCAATGCTCATTTTAACCGGATTCGGAAATGTGAACATGGTGCAGATTTTGATGATGCTGCTAGCATCATCTATCATAAGCATATTAGTGGGCTTCATAGAGGGTATAAATAATAACGACGTAATGGAAGCCGCCGGCAATATAAAGATACTCTTCCTGCCCCTTATGGGTTCAGTGGCCGGAGCAGAAATGCTGGCAGACAAATGGCAAAAGTTTTTCTACTGGGTTCCATTCTATTGGACATATAAAGCCAATGACATGATCCTTTCAAAGAGCGGTACTTGGGGAGAAATTTCACTTTATACTGCTTTCGTGCTTGCAATAAGCGCCGTGGTGTTTGTAGTAATTGCCCCTAAAATCAGAAAGGGGCTTGAGCATTAGCTAAGGCTAAATAGGAATGCAGATGAAATGCACGAATATAATTTCCTTATATATGAAAAACATGATGTGGGAGGTGCCTTGTGATGGCAAAGATAAATCTCGACCCAAAGAAAAAAAATCTTATTTTGGCGCTTTTGGCCTTAGCGGTAATTGGAATACTAGCTGTGTGGCTACTCATTGGATCATCCGCAGATGTAGAGCTTGATACCGCTTCTAAGGCCGATATATACCGCAGTATTGAAGATATTGGGAAAGTCAGAAGTGAACGAAGCCTTGACTTGCCATCTGCAGGCAGTGGAAAAATTTTATCGATACTCGTTGAAGTCGGCGACAAGGTGAAAGCCGGAGATTTATTGGTTCAGGTAGATGACAAGACTCTAAGCTATCAGCTGGAATCGCTAGATTACCAGATCAAGTCGCTCGAAAGCAACATATCGTATCTTGCAAAGCCAAACAGCGATTTGTCCCTTGCAAATTACAGGGCATCTGCCAAGATTGCAGAAGAAAACTACCAGAAAGCCAAGAAGGACTATGAAAATGCCAAGATTCTTTTTGAAGAAGGCGCTATCAGCAAATCCGAACTTGATTCGCTTGAGCTTTTAAGTAATGTAGGAGAGATGAACTACATCATTGCCTCCAACGATTCCCGCCTTGCATCAAATGGCGGTGACGATGATGTCCTTGAACAGTATGACTTCCAGCTCAAAGCCTTGCTGCCTCAGCTGGAATCGCTGCAAAACCAGATTAAAGAGTATCAAATAAAAGCTCCTTTCGACGGAAGAGTGAGTGATTTATTCGTTGAAGAAGGCGAGTCTGTAACAGCTATGAGTTCCGTAGTTCAGGTCTCTGAGGATAAATATTACGTGGAATCCAATCTTTTAGAGGAAAGTCTGATACTTATGGAGATGGGTGCTCCGGTAGAAATCAGTTTTGACACCATTGTTGCTGAAGGTTATATCAGAAAGATACATCCTCAAATTAAAAAAGTTATTTCCGACTTGGGTGTTTTCCAGCAAAAGGGAATCGTGGAGATTGCCACAGAGCATGAATTTAGAATAATCGGTCGTGAAGTGGACTTGAAATTCAAGCTAGGAATAAGGCAAGGAGTGCTTACAGTCGACAATGATGCCTTGATAAGACGCGGAAGAATCGACTATGTATTTGTAGCTGATAACAATATAGCTAAGCTTAGAGAAGTGAGCGTAGGCGCCAAAGGAAACAAACGCTGCGAGATACTGGAAGGTCTTGAAGAAAATGATATTGTTATTGTGAGTCCACCAGATGAAATGGAAGATGGAGATAAAATTTCTTATTAGCTATTAAAAGGAGGCAACATATGGGTAGCATGGCAATTTGGGGAATAGTTTTACTGCTTTATGCGGCAATTGTTGTACTGCTAGCCGTAAAGAAACCGGCAAGCATCTGGAAAATGAAGAAAATCCAATTCTTTATCAAGTATTTGGGTGAAAGTGGAACAGTCATTTTCTTTTACGCCTGGGCTTTAATGGCTGCAGGAATTGGGCTATGGCTTCTGATAAAATAAGAATAAAACTAAAGTGCTCGGCTTCGATCTTTTTGATCGGAGCCAAGCACTTTAGTTTTTTGCAAAAATTCCAACAAATCCGTCCATCCATCATCAAATACATTCGCGTTGTTCTGTAATTTTTAATTATCAAATGCCTATATATAATATGCTTTCGTATTAATATTCTACCCTTAACAGGCAAAGTCCATCTGCACCCGCTTTATACCCAACATACTCATCCGCCTTATATTCAAAGGCCTTCCCTATTGCTTCTATAGGAAGTTGACCCATGCCAATTTGAACAAGGGTTCCAACAATTAACCTTTCCATATTAAGCAGGAATCCGTTTGCACTCATTGTAATTATTATTTCGTTTTTTGTTTCCTCTATATTGATTGAGCTTACTTCTTTTACCGTTTTTTTAACTTTTTTGTTCGATGAAAAAGCTAAAAAATCATGGCTCCCCTCAATTTCCTTGGCTGCACGGATCATCTTGGCAACATCCGCATGTAGACTTAATACATTGACATATTGCCTTTCAAATAAGGGCCGTTTTATAGCGTCGCTTTTCCAGAGACGGTATTGATAGGTCACACTTTTTGCCAAATATCTACTGTGGAATCTTGCATCCGCCTTTTCAACAGAAAGTATTATTATGTCATCTGTTAAATATTTTTCGAGGTATGTGAAAATTTCATTCTTGCTAAGACTTCCATTGGGAGCGACAAAATTAACAACTTGGTCTTTGGCATGCACACCTGCACCCGTATTTACTGCCCCAATAACCTCTATTTCCTCTTTATACAATTTTGTCAAGATAGCTTCCAATTTGCCCTGTATGGTCTTATCCGCTTCACCTTTTGATTTGCCAAACCCCTTATATTTTCTACCGTCATACGCTATGCTAATTTTATAGTTTTGCATTATTGTTCCCCTTTTTAAGTTTAAATATAAAATTTCCCGTTTACCTACATAATAACTTAATTAATTTTCTTTTATAGATATACCCATTAATAGTGACAACATTACAGCCTGATTTTGAGAAACGATTGCGCCTTTTATATCTTCCATCCCAATTCCCATTCCGTTTATCTCGCAGGTGCTTATGTCTATATCTCTTAGCGAAGTGCCCGCCATACGACAACGGCTGAAATCAACACAATCAAAATTAACTTCGATGAATTTTGAACTTTGGCAATCTGCCATGCGAAATCCAGAATCCTTTATTTCAACTTTTTTTAGACTCGAAAATCTAAGGTTTGAATAATTAAGATTGCAGTTCTCAATTACTACATTTTGAAGCAATGCATCGCTTAAATTACATCCAATCATTTTGCAGTTTATAAATTCAGTCCTGTGTATTATTGCATCTCTAAAATCCAGATTGGACAAATCGCAATTTTCAAATCTAGCGTCTACAATATCAGCATTCAAAAGCTCTACATCTTTAAATACAACATTGCTAAATAATACCTGCTTAATCTCTACCTTAATCGCCCTTTGATTCTCGATTAGCAAGTCGGCAACGCTCACCCCGCTAAGTTGTTCCTCATCCTCAAACCGAAGCTCCGAGCTTTCCATAAACTCCAACTTTACTGGCAAGCT